>JBPCRP010000093.1:0-60580 GCA_050996715.1 Propionibacteriaceae bacterium | reverse complement strand
CCCCCCCCCCCCCTCCTGCGCCGCCGCACCCCTAGGTTGACACCAGAGGTGTTCCTAGAGGGGCGTGGGCACCGGCGGGGTGCGCGGGCGAGGGGAGGGGTGCGCGGGCGGGGTGCGCGGGGCGCGGGGCGTGGGCCGGGTGTGCGGGCGCGGGGCGGGGTGCGCGGGCGGGTTGCGTGAGCGCGTGAAGGCAGTGCGCGCTGGCCTCTGGGTGATCGGGGGCATGTGTGCGCGCCGCCCGGGAGGTCGACATCGGTGCGATCGTGACCCCATGTCCACCGCCCGGCTGATCTACTCCATGCTCGTCTCGCTCGACGGCTACAGCGCCGACCAGAGCGGCGGTTTCGGGTGGGCCCAGCCCGCGACGGACGTCCACGCGCATGTGAACGAGCTCGCGCGGTCGGTGGGTACGTCCCTCTACGGCCGGCGGATGTACGCGACTATGGCCGGCTGGGAGACCGATCCCGGCCTCGCCGCGTCGTCACCGCTGCTGGCCGACTTCGCGCAGCTGTGGCAGGCCGCGGACAAGATCGTCTACTCGACCTCGTTGACCGACGTCGTCACCGCGCGCACCCGGATCGAGCGGAGCTTCGACGTCGCCGCCGACCGCGAGCTCAAGACCGCCGCTGCCGCCGACCTCAACGTGTCAGGGCCCGAGCTGGCCGCGCACGCGCTGCGGGCCGGTCTGGTCGACGAGCTGCAGGTCTACGTCGTCCCCGTCGTGGTAGGCGGCGGCACCGCCTACCTGCCCACCGACGTACGGCTCGACCTGGAGCTGATCGACGAACGGCGGTTCGCCGACGGAACGGTCTTCCTCCGGTACCGGGTCCGGCCCTGACCCCCCGGTTACAACGTCGTAAAAGCAGGACGAGAGAATCAGAGTCATGGAATACACACATCTCGGTCGTACCGGCCTGTCCGTCTCACGTCTCTGCCTCGGCACTATGAACTTCGGCCCCCTCACCGACGAGCCCACCAGTCACAGCATCATGGACGCCGCCCATGACGCGGGCATCAACTTCTTCGACACAGCCAACGTCTACGGCCGTGCCGTCAGCACCGGACTCACCGAAGAGATCGTCGGCAACTGGTTCGCCACGGGCGGCGGTCGCCGCGAGAAGACGGTCATCGCCACCAAGCTCTACGGTGACCTGCCGGGCGAGGGTCACGACGAGACCTGGCCGAACAGCGGTCGGTTGTCGGCGCTCAACATCCGTCGCGCTCTCGACAAGAGCCTGCAGCGGCTGCAGACCGACTACATCGACCTCTACCAGTTCCACCACGTCGATCGGGCGACCCCCTGGGAGGAGATCTGGCAGGCGATGGACGTCGCCGTCCAGCAGGGCAAGGTGCTCTACGTGGGGTCCAGCAACTTCGCCGGCTGGCACATTGCGCAAGCTCAGGAGGCCGCCGCGAAGCGTCACTTCGTCGGTCTGGTCAGCGAGCAGTCGATCTACAACCTGCTCAAGCGCGACATCGAGCTCGAGGTCATCCCCGCTGCCGAGCACTACGGCCTGGGTCTGATCCCCTGGTCCCCGCTGCAGGGCGGGCTGCTCGGTGGAGTGATCAAGAAGACCCAGGAGGGCCACCGACGTAACGACCGCGCCGAGGAGTTGGAGAAGAACCGGGACGCGATCCAGGGCTTCGAGGACCTGGCGACCCAGCTCGGCCACGAACCCGCCGAGCTCGGTCTGGCCTGGCTGCTGCACCAGCCGGTGGTGACCGCCCCGATCATCGGTCCGCGCACCCCAGAGCAGCTCGACAGCGCCCTCAAGACGGTGGAGATCAGCCTGGACACGGCCACCTTGGACAAGCTCGACGAGCTGTTCCCGGGGCACAAGACGGCACCGGAGGACTACGCGTGGTGAGCAAGCCTTCACGCTGAAGCAGGGCACCGTCGGTGGGCAGCGCTCGATCGCGACGACCCCCGTCGCGATCGACGCTGCCGACCGAACCGCCCGCCAACCCTTGCGGACTTCTCCTTAGGCTGCTGGGGTGACGATGCACCGGCTGGAGCCGACTCCGAGCACCACCACCGACGTGTTCAGCCGCGACCACGCGCCGGTGCTCACGATCAACCCGGGCGACCAGCTGGTCGTGGACTCGTTGGACGCCCATGGGTTCCGCTCACCGCAGACCACCCCGGGTGAAGAGCAGCCACGGATGTTCGCGGCGTTTCGCGGTCACTGTCTGACTGGACCGATCGAGGTGCGCGGGTCGCAACCCGGCCAGTGGCTCGCGGTGCGGCTGGAGAGCCTGCGACCCGGGTCGTGGGGGTGGACCAACGCCGCCGCGGTCGACAACCTGGTCAGCGAGCGAATGGGCCTGACGGCTGCCGACAAGGTCAATCTGCTGTGGGCTATCGACGCCGACGCGGACATGGCGCGCACCCAGATCGGCGAGCGGACGTTCGAGCGGCCGACCGCACCGTTTCTCGGTGTGCTGGGTACGGCGCCGGCCGAGTCGGGCGAGCACTCCACCATCCCACCGCGTCCGGGGTCGGGCGGCAACATCGACTGCCGCGACCTGGTGGCCGGCGCCACCCTCTACCTGCCCGTCGCGGTGCCGGGCGCCCTGCTCTACCTGGGTGACGGGCACGCGGCCCAGGGCGACGGTGAGGTGAGCGGCACCGCGATCGAGTGCCCGATGACCACCGAGCTGACGATCGAGGTGATCACCCACCCGGCCTTGACCACGATCCACGCCGAGACCCCGGGGGGCCTGGTCACCTTCGGCTTCGACGCCGATCTCAACGCGGCGATGGGCGACGCACTGGCCGCCATGATCACCTGGCTGCAGCAGCGCCTCGACCTCGACCGGCCGACGGCCCTGGCCTTGGCCAGCACGGCGGTCGACCTGCGCATCACCCAGATCGCCAACTGGACCTGGGGTGTGCACGCGGTGCTGCCCCCAGAGGTGCTGACGCCAACAGATTCAGCCGAGACGGCGCGCGATCCAGTCCAGGGCTAGTTCATAACCCCCCAGCCCGAGACCGGCGATCGTCCCTGAGGCGTACACACTGATCACCGAGTGGTGACGGAACTCCTCCCGGGCCGCGATGTTGGAGATGTGCACCTCGACCAGGTCGGCGGTGCGCTGGGCGACCGCGTCGGCCACCGCGATCGAGTAGTGGCTCCATCCGGCGGGGTTGAGCACGACCGGGATCGCGCCGTCCGCCGCCTCGTGCAGCCAACCGACCAGCTCGGCCTCGCTGTCGGTCTGGCGGACCTGGACCTGCAGATCCTGCAGCAGACCGTACGCGACCAGACCGACGGCCAGCTGCGCGTGCGTGGTGCTGCCGTACACCTCAGGTTCGCGGGTACCGAGCCGGCCAAGGTTGACACCGTTGAGGACGAGGACGGTGATCATGATCTGGTCCTCAGTGGCTCGGTGCCGACGGTGGAGCCGGACGTGGGGCGCGTTGGTAATCCGCGTCGAACACGTCAGGTTCGAGATAGAGCGCGGTGACCATCGGCTCGACCTCGCGGATCGCTTTCTCGGCTGCGTCGATCGCGTCGGCGACGTGCGCGGCCGTCTCGGCCGCGGGCACGGCGATCTTGGCCGCGACCAGGATCTCCTCGGGGCCGAGGTGCAGCGTCTTCATGTGGATGATCCGGTCGACGCCGGGCGTCGAGGTCAGCGCCTGCTCGATCCGGATCAGCACCTGGGGGCTCGCCGACTCACCGAGCAGCAGGCTCTTCGTCTCGATCGCCAGCGTGACCGCCACGGCTACCAACAGCAAGCCGATCAGCGCCGTTCCGATCACGTCGAAGATCGCGTTCCCGGTGACCAAGGTCAACCCGACTCCGGCCAGGGCGAAGGCCAGACCCGTCAGGGCGGCGAAGTCCTCGAGCAAGATCACGGGCAGCTCGGGGGCCTTGGCGGAGCGGACAAAACGAATCCAGGTCTGCTGGCCACGGGTCTTGTTCGACTCTTTGATCGCGGTCCTTAAGGACAGCGACTCAGCGATGATCGCGGCGAACAGCACGATCACCGGGACCCACCAGAACGCGCTCTCCAGAAGCTGGTTGGGCAATCCCTCTGCGACCTCGTGGTACTTGTGAAAGGCCTCGTAGAGCGCGAAGAGACCACCCACGCTGAACAGCACGATCGAGACGATGAACGCGAACACGTAGCGCTCGCGGCCGAAACCGAACGGGTGTTGGGGGGTGGCGGCCCGGGTCGCCCGTCGCCCGCCGACGAGCAGCAGCACCTGATTGCCGGAGTCGGCCACCGAGTGGATCGCCTCAGCCAGCATCGAGGACGCGGCGGTGAGGAAGAACGCGATGAACTTGACCACGGCGATGGACAAGTTGGCGATCAGAGCCGCGACCACGGCCGTGCTGCCGTGGTGCTCGGCGCCTCCGTGGTCGGCCTCAGCGGGGGTCTCGATGATCTCGCTGTTCACCGCCGCATCCTCCCACTGTGCGCGCCGGCGTGGTGATAGTCCCGCCCCGGGCGAGCACGGCGGCGTACGCGGTGTTCGTCCTGGCAGGAAGTCCGACTTGGTGCGGCACGGTGTGCCGGGTCGGCTGTCGACGGCCAGATCGGTCGGCCAAGGGTCTGGGCACGGGTCTTCTGTTCGCTTAAACTGAACATGTGTTCGAATCCATCGAGGACGTGGCGGGAACGCTGACCGCGTTGACCCGGCTGCGCCGGGAACGGCTAGAGCGTGAGTGCGCCGAGCTGGAGCTGGTCGCGCACTGGACCGACGTGACCGCAGGCCAGCGTGGTCCGGGCGAGTTCGCCTCGATGGAGCTCGGCGCGGTGCTGGCCACCACCACGACGGCCGCGGACCGGTTGGTGGCCGACGCGACCGACCTGCGGCGCCGGTGGCCGCACCTGTGGGCGCTGGTCCGGGCGGGGGCGGTGCCGGCGTGGAAAGTGCGTAGGGTCAGCCAGGCCGCCCGGCACGTGAGCGACGAGGCCGTGGTCCGGCTCGACGCCGAGCTCGACGGGTTGGTCACCTCGCTGCCCTGGTCCCGGTTCGAGCACATCCTCGACGCCAAGATCATTAGCGTCGACCCCGCCCAAGCCGAGAAGCGCGCCGAGCAGTGGGAGGCCGAACGGTTCGTCCGGACCGGTCAGACCCGCCGCTACGGGATCAAGCTGCTCGTGGCCCAGGCCGCCGCCGGTGACGTCATCTGGTGCATGGCCATGATCAACCGGCTCGCCGAGATCCTTCGCGCCGACGGCGACCTCGACCCCGTCGAGCACCGCCGCGCCAAAGCCATCGGCATCCTCGCCCAACCCGCCCTCGCCCCGCAGCTGCTCACCCAGCACCGCCACGACGCCAATCCGGAGCCCGCCGATCCGGAGCCCGCCCCCAACCCGGAAAACGAAACCGCGGACGAGGCGGCACGTGAGACCGAGGGTGAGAGGGAGGGTGAGGCGGCCGAACCGCACACCACCGTCCGGTTCGACCTCCCCGGCACCAGCCTCGACCCGGCCCGAGTCGCCCCCACCGTCGTCCTGCACATCCACCTCAGCCGCGAAGCCATCAGCAGCGGCGCCGGGGTCGCCCGCGTCGAAGGCGTCGGACCCCTCACCGTCGGCGAGCTCCGCGACTTCCTCGGTACCCGCACCTGCCGGATCCGAGTCCGACCCGTGCTCGACCCGGCCACCGTCACCCCCGTCGACGCCTACGAGATCCCCACCCGCACCGCCGAGGCCGTCCGTCACCGCCACCCCGTCGAGGTGTTCCCCTACGGCACCCAGCCCAGCCGGACCGCCGACCTCGACCACACCATCCCCTACCGAACCCCCAGTCGCGGTGGCCCACCCGGCCAGACCCCCGCCCCGACAACCTCGGCCCACTCAGCCGACGCCACCACCGCGCCAAGACCTTCGGCGGCTGGACTCTGCGTCAACCCGAACCCGGCGTCAATGTCTTGCGCAGCCCCCACGGCCACGTCTTCCACGTCGGCCACCACGGCACCCATCCGCTCGGCACCGGCAGCTACGCCCGCGCACTCTGGAGCGCCGTCACCCGCCTCGACCGCACCCGAACCCGGTCAACCTACGAGAAGACCGCGTGAGCAAGATCAGGAGGCGCCGGGTAGGTAGCGGCCGAGGCCCACCGCCAGGTAGACCGAGCCGTAGAGACCGGTTTGCAGCAGGCTGGCGTAACGCTCCATGGGCGTACCGGAGCCGTGCGCGATCATGCTGACCCTGACGTCGTTACGCTCGGCGGCAGCCCGCAGCCGGCTCTGGGCGGACCGGACCAGCTCGTCGGCGGTCCCGTCGTCCAGGGCCACCAGGCACGGCTGGCGATCGGCGGAGCCCAGATCGGTGAACGGGTCGGCGAAGGTGTCCCGTGGTGTCGCGGCGTCGAGGATCGGCAGCAGCTCGTCGACGTCGGCGGCCAAGGCCGGGCGGCCGCTGGCGGCCCGGAAGGCTTCGGCGAGCCGACGGCTGGCCCGGGCGGCGAGCACCGAACCACCCCAGACGAGCGGCTGCGACTCGGCCAGACAGAGGGCGAGGTCCTTGGCGGGATTGGAGGCGACGTCCTGGTAGGGCGAGCACTGCTCGGCCACCCGGTCCATCGCGTCCGCGACGGTTTCGGGGGCCACCTCGGGTCCGAGCTGCATGACGTGCAGCCCCGCCAGCGCCACGATGGCTGCGGCCAGGGTGTCGCCGGTCGAGGTCGGCAGCAGGATCGTGTCGCGGTCGGCGGCGTGCTCAGCGACGGTGGAGGCGCGCGGGCAGGAGATCACCAGCCGCGCGCCACGCCATACGGCCTCGTGCGCGGTGGACACCAGGGCCACGTCGGCCCCGGAGCTCGCGAGCACGATGACCAGGTCGAGCGCACCGACCCAGCCAGGCAGCCCGTGCGCGGGCCAGGCCAGGAACGGCACCGGGCAGTGCGGCTCGAGCATCGCGCGGATGAGCCGGGCGTCGGGGCCGGCGGCGACCACCGCGCGCGGCCGGTCCAGCCCGGTCATCGACGCGATCGCTGCCTGCGACTCCTCGGCCTCGCGCCGGACTCGGGCTCCGGCCTGGGCGAGCCGGCGCAGGACCTGGTCGGCGCCGGAGAGCGCGTCGGCGTCGTCCAACCAGGAGTCGTCGAAGACGGTCACGCCGAAGGCACTCCGCCACCGGCCGCGTCCGGACGGCGCGCTTCGTCGATCAGCATCACGGGGATGCCGTCACGGACCGGGTACGCGAGCCCGCACTCGGGGTTGGTGCAGACCAGCTCGTCCTTGTCGTGGTCCACCGCCAACGCCCCGTGACAGTTCGGGCACGCCAGGATCTCCAGCAGCTCACTGGCCAGTTCGACCGGCATGTTCGGTTCCTCTCCCTAGATCTTCCGGTGATGCGGCTCAGATGATCCGGTGCGAGTCCGCGCGGACGATCTGGAGAACCTCGTCGCGGAACCGCACCATGGTGTCCTCGTCGGACGCCTCGACATTGAGCCGGATCAGCGGCTCGGTGTTGCTGCCCCGCAAGTTGAAGCGCCACTGGTCGCCCTGGACGGTCAGACCGTCGGTCCGGTCGATCTCGCCGAGCACGTCGTACGCGGCCGCCACCTGGTCCATGGCGACGGCGGTGTCGAGCACCCGGGAGTTGATCTCCCCCGACGCCGCGTACCGGTTGAAGTCCACGACCAGCTCCGACAGCGGGCGGTCCTGGTGCCCGAGGGTCGCGAGCACGTGCAGGGCGGCCAGCATGCCGGTGTCGGCGCCCCAGAAGTCGCGGAAGTAGTAGTGCGCGGAGTGCTCGCCCCCGAAGACCGCCTGGTGCTCCGCCATCGCGGCCTTGACGAAGGTGTGCCCGACCTTGGTCTGCACGACGCGTCCCCCGAGCCGCTCGATCAGCTCCGGGACGGCCCGGGACACGATGGTGTTGATCACGATGGTGCTCCCGGGCTCCCGGGCGAGCTCGCTCGCGGCGATCATCGCGGTCACCGCCGACGGGCTGACCACCTCCCCGCGCTCATCGATGATGAAGCAACGGTCGGCGTCGCCGTCGAAGACCAGCGCCAGGTCCGCGTCGTGCTCGCGGACGGCCGCCTGGGCGTCGACCAGATTCTCGGGCTCGAGCGGGTTGGGCGCGTGGTTCGGGAACGCGCCGTCGAGGTCAAGATAGAGCCCGATCAGCTCGATGCCGGTGGGCACGGCGCTGTCTGCACCCAGCACGGCCGGCAGCACGTGGCCACCCATGCCGTTGCCGGTGTCGACGACCACCCGCAACGGACGCAGCCCGGTGACGTCGACCAACGCGTGCAGGTGCGCCGCGTAGTCGGCCAGCAGGTCACGGCTCTCCACGGTGCCGGGTTCGGCGGCCGGGGCGGGTGGATCCTGCGCCGAACGGCGGGCCAGCTCGAGGAGCAGGCCGGGGTCGACCGGGCGGGCACCGGGCCGGCAGAACTTGATCCCGTTGTAGCTACCCGGGTTGTGGCTGGCGGTGAACATCGCGCCGGGCAGATCGAGCCGGCCCGAGGCGAACCACAGGCCGTCGGTACTGGACAGACCGATGTCGACCACGTGCACGCCCTGTCGGGTCACGCCGGCGGCGAAGGCCCCGCTGAGCTCGACCGAGGTGGTGCGCATGTCGCGGCCAAGCACGATCCGGTCGCCCGGGTGCAGGTCGAAGCACCCCACGAGGGCGCTGCCGAGCGCGGTCGCGCCGTCGGTGTCCCACTGGGCGCCGGGGCCGACCGCGATGCCGCGGATGTCGTTGGCTTTGAAGATGTCGGGAGTGATCATCGGCGGTCAGCCTAGTGGTTGCGACCGTCCTCCTGGTCGGGATCGGCCAGGACCGTGAGATGACCCCGCCGGGCGATCTCCACCATGCCACCCCGGCGGGGCTCCTCAGGTTTCGGTTCACCGTAGGTCAGCCCGACCTCGCGGACGGCGTCGGCCAGCGCCAGCAGGTCGTCGGTGTTCGGTTGGGCGTCGGCGGCCGGCGCGAGCCGGATGACCTCCCAGCCCCGGGGGGCCGACAGCGACTGCGAGTGCCGGGCACAGAGGTCGTACCCGTGCGGCTCGGCTCGGACGGCCAGCGGGCCGAGCACCGCGGTCGAGTCCACGTAGACGTAGGTCAACGTCGCCGTAGCCGTCCCCGAGCACCCGGCGCGCGAACAGCGACGAGATCCCACCCGCGCGACGCTACCCCCGCGATGCGTGCAGTCTCGGGCGGCGCGCGCAGTGGAGTCGGGCGCGCATTAAAGTCGCCCCGTGTCCAGCCGCCGCCGTGATCGTCACCACCGCGGGCTTCGTGGACCCCTGGCGACTCCCACGCCGCTGCTGGGTCGGGCGGTCGAGGTGCCCCAACGGCTCGGCAGGGCTGACTTCTTCACCGAGGCCGTTCAGCAGGCGGTCGAAAGGATCCGCCGGCACCGACCCGAGGTGGTCGAGCAAATCCGGATCGGGATCGAAGACGTCCCGCACCTCACCACGGCGTGGTCGGGCAACCGGGTGCCGCTCGCCGCGGCCATCGACCCGACCCCGGACCGACCGGGCCAGGTCGTTGTCTACCGTCGCCCGCTGGAGCACCGGGCGGCCAGCCGCCGCGGTCTGCGGATCCTGGTACACCGGACCATCGTCGAGCAACTCGCCGCGCTCACCGGCCGCAGCGTGGACGACATCGACCCGGAGACCGGCGACCCCGACGACTGAGTCGGCTGAACGACAGACCCCGGTACGTCCTAGCGCGCCACCGCGGCGTCGGGAACGACGCTGGGCGCCCGGCCGGCCACGTCGGGCGAGATCAGCGCCATGCCGGTGAGCCCAGCCACCTGATCGGCTCCGCTGCCGGTCGTCGCGAGGCTCACCCCGCCGTACACCTGGGCGGTGCTCGGGACGGCCACCGTGAGGTACACCGGTCGACTGGAGCGCACCGTACGCACCGAGCTCGCCCCGTCGGCGACGGGTACGTCGTCGCTGCTGACCACCACCCCGTCCAGACCGACGACCTCGACCTTGGCGGTGACGGTCGCCGGGCCGACGTTGCTCAGCACCAGCGTGGTCTGGACGTCCGGCAGGGAGGCCACCGGCGCCACCCCCAACCGCAGGATCGGTGCAGACGCCACGGCGATCGCGATGTCGGGGGCAGCCCCCGTCGTCGACGAGGTGGACCTCACCGCCGCGGTGATCGGTTCGTCGCTGGTCACACGGATCCCGGCGGCGGCCCCAGCCAGTCCCCCGGCCAGCGACAACTCGCCGGTGCTGAGAGGGGCCAGTTCAAGCTGCTGCGCCCCAGCGGGGGCGTAGCTGCCGTCCGCGCCGACGACCTGCACACTCACCGTAGCCCGCCGGTCGCTGGGGTTGACGACGCTCAGGCGTCGGGTGCCGGCACCACCGGCAACGGCGGGCACCACGACGTCGCGGGCCGGGATGGTCGACGCCGGGTGCCAGTCGGCGCCTGTCGGGACAGAGCTCGCACTGCTCAGGTCGCGAGCCATGGCCGCCACCCGACCATCGGTCGCCCTGACCTCGACCGTAACCGGCTCCGACACGGTGAGCAGCGACCCGAGGGCAACGGTCTGGGTTCCCCTCGCCGGGACGACAAGCCCAGGACTGCCCGGCACCACCAGCTCGCCGTCCGGGCCGTAAAAGCGCAGGTCGACCTCGGCCTGGGCGGCATCGGGGTTGCTCAGCACCAGCTCCGAGCGACTGCCCGCGTCCGCACCGAGGCCGACGAACCACTGGTCGGTCGCCGGCGCGGTGCACGGGGCCATGGTCAGCCCCTGGTCGACCCCGGAGTCGGCGCTGGAGGAGAGGGCGGCGGCGCTCGCCGTGGCCATCGCCCCGTCACCGGTGAGCAACAGCGGCTTGGTGAGTTTGGTCAGCGTGTCCCCGAACCCCTGCGCGTCGACCTGGATGCTGGGGTCGCTGGACGCGGCTGCGTCCAGGCCGCGGCCGACGAGCACGCCGTTGCGGCCTGGGCTACGGCGGGCGACGACCGCGTCCACCGTCGTCGCCGCCAGCGCGGACTCCCCGACGCTACAGATGGCGGTGGTGGTGCCGACGATGCCGACGGGGGCGCTGACCGGTTCGGCCTGTCGGACCGGCAGCCGCGACCCGCCGACCACGACCGCGCCGACGAGCACGACTGCGGCCCCGGCCACGGACCAGCCCGCGCGCGTCCCGAATGCCCCCGCCATCAGCTCAGCACCTCCGGGCGACGGATCGCCGGGGCCGCCAGCACGGCGATCACCAGCAGCACCAGACCCTGACCGATCGGCCACAGCGGGGAGCGACCCTCGAGCCGGATCGCCAGCACGCCACCGTCCTGCGGCAGCGCGAACGACTGCTGCCAGTCGTTCCCGGCCGCGGTGTCGACCCGATCCAGCGGGATCCCGTTCAGGGTGGCGTGCCAGCGTGCGTCGACCGGATCCGCGAGCCGCAGCGTGCGGGTGAACGTCGACGACCCCACCGGCGTCGGCCCGGTCAGCGACACCGTGGTCGCGTCGCCGGCGGTCACGATCATCGCGCGGCTGACCGGAGCCTCGAGCTTCCAGACCACGTCACCCTCGGTGCCGCTGGCCGTGCCCAGGCCGGGCGTGTTGTCGATCCGGGCCCGCTGCTCGTCGCTCGCCCCGCGAACCCACAAGTAGCCGATGCCGTGGCTGATCAGCTCCGGTTCGATGCCGTCGTCGGCGGTCCCGGCGACGATCCGCCCGACCAGGTCGGCGGTCTGCGCCCGGGCCACCTCCGAGCTGCCGTACGCGAACCCGCGTTCGGCGTCACCCAGCCGCACCCCAGGGCCCTGGACCACGGAGTACGCGGCGGGCCCCCCGGTAGCGGTGTTGGTCAGGTCGATGGCCAGGGTGCGTACCTGGTCGGGCCCGGTCTGCGCATTCTGCACGTACGGCGGGATGGCCGTCGCCGTCGTCCGCTCGACCGACCCGGTGGCTCCGCCGACCACCCACCAGCCGGCCCCGAGCAGGCTGACCACCACGACCGCTGCGGCGAGCACGACGGTGCCCGGCTGCAGCAGGGTGAAGCTCTGCAGCCGGAGTTCGCTGGTCAAGCCGTCCACCCCGATGCCGCCGGCGACGAGCAACCCACCGAAGGCCACCAGCATCAGCACCCCGGTCCAGGGTCGGACCTCGGCACCGTAGGGCGGGACGGACACCACGAGCCGTGAGCTGAGCACGGCGAGGGCGAGGGCCCCGATCGCGACAAGCCAGCCCGCGCGGACGGCTGGGTTGCGATGTGCCCGGCGGAGGCCGACCAGAGCGACCAGCCAGGTGGCGCCGAAGACGAGAGCCCCGATCCAGAGGGGCGGCAGCCCGCCGCCGCCGACCCGGCCGAGCAGGAGCAGCACGACGTCGGGGGCCGCGGTCACCCCGTCCAACGCCGCGTCCGGGCCGGTGAGCGCGCGACCCCACGCCCCAGCAGACCACGAACGGAGCGACCAACCCTGGACCACCGTCGGCCACCACGGCGCCAGCACGAGCAGCGGCACACCGAGGGCGATCCCGACCCGGCCGGCCTTGCGAGGGGTACGGGCCACCGTGAGCACCGCGATCAGGCCGACGACGACGGCGAGCACCATCAGCAGGGGCTGGAAGGCGACCAGAACGACCAGCACCAGCCCGGCCCCCCAGCCACCCCGCCACGCCTCGGGGTTGCCGGGTCGGCGGAGCACCAGGGCTCGGCCGGCGAGCGCGATCAGCGGCAGCACGACGGCGGCGGTGGCGAGCGCCAGTCGGCCTTGATTGGTGCTGCCGAGCAGCACGGGCAGCAGCGCGTAGGACACGGCGACCCAGAGCCGGACCCGGCGGTCGCCGATCGTAGTCCGTACCACCGGGTAGACACTCAGCAGCGCCAACGGAACGGTGCCGAGCAGCAGCACGGTCACCAACCACTCGGGTCGGCCGCCGAGGATCGTTGAGCCGACCGCCAGCAAGCCGAGCCACGGCGCTCCTGCCACCTGGTCAGCGCCGGCCACCGGGGCGAGAAAGGCCTCCCACAGACCGGTGAAGGTCGGGGCGGGCAGCAGCGACGAGGCGGTCAGCGAGCCGTCTCGCAGCAGCCGCCGAGCTGCGACCAGACTCAGCACCACGCTGAGCCCGATGGTCAGCACGATCGGGGAGAACCACGGGTTGCTCTGCTTCTCCTCACCTCGCGCGGCGAAGTCGTCCCCGGTGAGCTCGTCGAGAGTCGCCGAGTCGAGGTCGCCGGCGATCGAGGTGTAGCGATTGGCGATGGCCGCCGAGACCGTCTCGAGGCCGACCCGCCAGCTCGACCACCACGGGGGGCGGAGGGCAGCGACCTTGCGCCGCTGTTCGGGGTCGGCTCCGACGTCGGCCACGCGGGAGCGGATCGACGTGACCCGGCCGGGATGGCGGAGCAGCCACCAGCCCGCGATCAGCTCGTCGGCCGCCCGCCGGGGCACCTTGCCCAGGACGTACCCGATGGCGCGCACCAGGCAGCCGAACAGCAGCCTGACGTAGACCAGCGGCACCAGCGGAGTCGGACTGTGGCCGACCACCAGCGCCAGACCCAGGGCTCGGTCGGTGGCGTGGGGACGCCACCCGGCGGCACCACCGAGCCGGAGCCCCGCCCGGCCCACCTGGCGGTGCACCATGACCGCGTAGGGGCTGGTCAGCACCCGGTGCCCGCCCAGCCGCGCGCGCCAGCCGAACTCGGTGCCGTCGCGGAACACGGGGATCGCGGGGTCGAACCCGCCCAGCTCGGACCAGACCCGCGCCGACACGAGCATCCCGCAGCTCGACACGGCCAGCCGCTCGGTCGCCTCGTCGCGCTGGCCCTGGTCGATCTCGTTGTGGTCGATGAAGATCTCCCGGCGACCGGTCCCGGAGATCGACACGCCGAGCTCGCTCAGCTCGGGCGGCCGACGGAGCTGGCGGGGTCGCAGCAGCTTGGGCCCGGTGACCGCCACCTCGGGGTCGTTGACCACGGTGACCAGCAGCTGCTCCAGCACGTCGGGAGCGGGTACGGCGTCGTCGTGCAGCAACCACAGCCAGCCGTCGGCGGGACGGGCGTGGACCTCGGCGTCGGCCCCCAGGGCTTCGCGGATCCCGTCGCCGAACCCGGCGTCGTAGGGACCGGTGTAGACCGCGTCGAGCACGCCGTCGTCGCAGGCGGCGTCCAGCAGGTCCAGGGTGGTGTCGTCGGAGTCGTGGTCGATCGCGATCAGCCGCGCGGGTCGGCGCCGCAGGTCACGGATCCCCTCGAGGGTCTCAGCGAGCCAGTCGGCAGCGTTGTGGGCCACCAGGACGGCGGTGACGTGCAGAGCGGAGACGTCGACTGCATCGGACTCGTGCTCGACCGAGGCCCAGGCCCACGGGTCGAGTGAGTCGGACAAGATGTCGCTCGCCACGTTCTGTTCTGACCTGCCTGTTACGGGAAACGGCGCGGCGCGGGGGTTCGGTCGGAGCGTTCCGACTGGGCGCTCAACTCGGGCGGCCCAACTCTAGGCGGTTACGCCCCCGGACTCCATTTCCGTCAGGCCGGGAGGCGTTCCTCAGACAGCGCGTCTCTTGAGCTTGCGTCGCTCCCGCTCGCTGAGCCCGCCCCAGATCCCGAACCGCTCGTCGTTGGCCAACGCGTACTCCAGGCACTCGCCGCGGACGTCGCACCCCAGGCAGACCTTCTTGGCCTCTCGGGTCGAACCGCCCTTCTCGGGGAAGAAGGCCTCCGGGTCGGTCTGGGCGCAGAGCGCCCGCTCCTGCCACCCCAGCTGCCCCTCGTCGGTGTCCTCGGCCCAGCCTTCGCCATAGGCGGCACCCTGATCCAGCTGCACTTCGAACATCGACATGGCCTCCTCGACCCTGGGCTGCCAGGCAGCCCGCCTGTAGTAATGGCCCCCGGACCGATGGTGCGGCCCCGCATTGCGCCTGACGGGGGGATTCGCGGTCCCCCAGTCGGCAGCGACGTAGGGCGTCGTCTGCTGCGACGATGACGAAGCAGCGAACAACATGTGTGAAATTACATGCCTGTCAATACCCAGAAGTCAAGTGCGAGTTTGGTATATCGGCCTCAGGGCTGATCCCACCACCGCGGTCCGGCGGGTGGGTTCTGGTCGCGTCGGTCCTCGCCGGGCGGGCTGACCGGGGTCTCGGTGGCGCTCTCGGGCGTGGGCTCGGCGGCACTCGCCGAGCTGGGCGCGCTCGCCGAGCTCGGCTGCCAGCCCTGCTGCTGACCCGGCTGACCCCAGCCCGACGCCGCGGCTCCCGACGCTGCGTCCCCGGCGGTGTGCCAGGACTGGCCGGCCGACTGATCGGGCTGCCAGGTGGGCTGATGGGGCTGCTGCGGCGCGTCATACTGCTGCGGCGGTGGGTAGCCGCCGCTCGGGCCGAGCGACGGCTGGGGACGGGCGGGCGCCGGCAGTTCCTTGAGCACGGTGAGCAGCCCGAGCACGGCGACCAGCGGGATGACGAGGGAACAGATCTTGTCGAACAGCGCCGCGACGCCAAACCCGCCCCCGAACTGAGCCAGGGCCACCAGGCCGAAGATGAAGCTGAGTGCTCCGGCGGCGCCGATCCCGATCAGCGAGAGCAGCACGAGCAGCCGGGCCCGGGGCGTCGGGTCGACCAGGACGCACGATGCGACCACCACCGTCACCACGACGACGAGGGTGGGCTCGAGGACGTAAAAGCTGGCCGTGCTGCCGCCGCCGGCGGCCAGCACCGTGCCCAGGCCGAGCAGCAGCCGCGCGCCCAGCACAGCCACCAGCACGAACGCGGCGGGCTCGCGCAGCTTCTTCAGCGATTCGACCATGGGGACCAGCGTGCCAGACTGAGCCGGTGCGGATCGCGATCTTGGCCGGCGGTGTCGGCGGGTCCCGGTTCACCCGAGGGGTCCGCGCCGCCTATCCCGACGCGGAGCTGACCGTGATCGTCAACACCGCCGACGACATCGTGCTCCACGGGCTGCACGTCTCCCCCGACCTCGACACGGTGATGTACGCCCTCGGCGGCGGCATCGACGTCGAGCGCGGCTGGGGCCGCGCCGAGGAGACCTGGCAGGTCGGCGCCGAGCTCAAGGCGTACGGCGCGGAGCCGTCCTGGTTCAACCTCGGCGACCGGGACCTGGCCACGCACGTGATCCGCAGCCAACTGCTGACCGCCGGCTACCCGCTGTCCGACATCACTGCCGCCCTGTGCACCCGCTGGTTGCCCGCCGAGGACGGCCCCGGCAGCCTGACGCTACGGCCGATGACCGACGACCGGGTGGAGACCCACGTGGTGATCGCCGACACCGACGCGCCGGGCGGTCGCCGCGCCGTGCACTTCCAGGAGTACTGGGTTCGGCTGCACGCCGGCCCTGACGCGCAGTCGGTGCACTACGTCGGGATCGAGTCGGCCCGTCCGGGGCCCGGGGTCATCGAGACGATCACCGACGCCGAGCTGATCCTGGTTGCCCCCAGCAACCCGGTGGTCTCGATCGGGCCGATCGTCGCCGTGCCGGGGATACGCGCCGCGGTGCAGCGGGCCAGCGCGCCGGTGATTGGTTTCTCCGGCGTGCTGGACGGCGCGCCCGTACTCGGCATGGCCCACCGGCTGCTGCCGGCGATCGGGGTCGAGGTGGACGCCGCGGCGGTGGGGCTGCACTACGGGTCCCGCGGTCCGGTCGGCGACGCCACCCCAGGTCTGCTGGATGCCTGGGTGGTGGACGAGCGCGACGCCGATGGGCTGGATCGGCTACGGGCCGCGGGCCTCCGCGCGCGGGCCACCCCGTTGATCATGTCCGACCCGGAGGCGACCGCGACCTTCGTCCGGCACGGGGTCGAGCTTGCCGATGGCTGATCAGATCGCCGGCGAAGACGTCACCTCCATGATCGTCTTCGCGCCGGCCGGGATCGCTGAGGTCACCACCGGGACCGATCTGGTCGCGATGATCTTGGCTGCGGTGGCCGCCGATCCCCGGGGTCCGCTCCACCCCGGTGACGTCGTGGTCGTCACCTCCAAGATCATCAGCAAGCACGAGGGTCGGCGCCGCCCGGCCGCCGAGCTCGCTACGGCCCTGGCCGCGGAGTCGGTGCGCACGGTCACCCGACGCGGCCCGATGTCGGTGGTGGAATCCCGGCTCGGTCTCGTGCAGCCCGCCGCCGGGATCGACCGCTCCAACGTCGACGCGGCCGACATCCTGCTGCTGCCGCTGGACCCCGACGCCTCCGCGGCCCGGCTGCACCAGGGGTTGTCCGCGGCCGTCGGGGGCGCCGTCGGGGTGATCGTCTCCGACACGGCCGGCCGCACCTGGCGGCTCGGTCAGACCGACCACGCCCTCGGGGCGGCCGGGGTGCGCGTCGTGGCGGCCTACGCCGGTCGGCGAGATGCCTACGGCAACGAGCTCCAGGTCACCGCCACCGCGCTCGCCGACGAGCTGGCCGCGGCTGGCGACCTGGTGAAACGCAAGCTCGGCCGGCGCCCGGTCGCGGTGGTCCGCGGCCTGTCGGCCCTGGTCGGTCCCGACACCGGTCGGGCCGCCGACCTCCTCCGGCCCAGTGCCGAAGACCTCTTCCGGCACGGCGCCCGGGAGTCGGTGCTGGCAGCGCTGCTGAGCGCGGTCGGCGCACCGGAGCGGCTCGAGGCGGTCATTGCGCTGGACGACCCGGCCGCGATCGTCGACGCGATCAGCGCCGGGCGGGGTCTCACCGCGGACCAGGTCGAGCTGCTCACCCGGAGCGTGATCGCCGCGTGCTCGCCCTGGGTCGGCGCCTGATCCGACTACACTTCGCCCTTTCGCAGTCGAGCTAGGAGATCTGGTCGGTGTCATCGTCCACGCCCGCGCAGCCGGCTGAGCCCGGCGCGCCGAAGACCGGCGCCGCCAAGCCGACGCCCCCCACCGGGTCACGTCGGGATCGGCTCGCCTCACTCGAGACCGAACGCAAGAAAGAAGCCCGCCGCCGGTCGATGATCCTGTTGGTGGTGTGCGTCGTGCTCGCGGCCGGGGTGCTCGCCTATCCCGTCTACCTGTTCGCCAGCGACGCGGCCCAACGGGCCAAGACCATCGGCGACCTCGGCGTCTCGATGGCGGCCGCCTCCTGCGACCCGATCGTGTCCAACCCCGCGACCGGCAACCAAAACCACGTGGCCGAGGGCACCAAGGTCAACTACGACCGGCTGCCCCCCGACTCCGGTCCGCACTACCCCAGCCCGGCGGCGATCACCAAAAAGTTCTACACGGTGGCGGACCGACCCGAGGTCGAGACGATCGTGCACAACCTGGAGCACGGCTACACCGTGGTCTGGTACCGGGCCGACCTCGGCGGCGACCAGCTCGCCGCGCTCGAAGGCATTGCCAAGACCTTCGGGGGCCAGACCCAGGAGGACAAGTTCATCGCCGCACCGTGGAGCGAGTCCGACGGCGGACCCTTCCCGGCGGGCAAGAACGTGGTGCTGACCCGCTGGACCGCCGACCCGCAGAACCCGGCCGACACGGCCAAGCAACTGGGGGTCCGGGAGTCCTGCGGGGCGGTCAGCGGCGAGGCGGTCAAGGACTTCATGACGAAGTACCCCTACACCTCCTCCCCGGAGCCGAACGGCGCGTGAGCACCATGATCACCACCGGGACCGAGCGCGAACTGATCGAGGGCTGGCTCGACGAGCACCGACGGGCCCTGGTCTGGAAGTGCGAGGGCCTGACCGACGAGCAGCTCAAGCTCGCGTCCGACCCGCCGTCGACCCTGACCCTGCTCGGGCTGGTGCGGCACATGGCCGGCAACGAGCGCTGGTGGTTCAGCCAGTGGGCGGCTCGGCTGCAGGTCGACGATCTCTACGCCAGCGACGAGCCCGGCCGCGACCCGGACGGCGACTTCACCGGGGTGCCCGACGCCGAGCCTGCGGCCGATCTGGCCACCTTCGCCGCCGAGGTCGCCGCCAGCAAGATCGCCACCGCCGAGCTGGATCTTGACGCGGTGATCACCTCACCCCGGGGCCGGCCGATGAGCGTGCGCTGGATCTTCCTGCACATGATCGAGGAGTACGCCCGGCACAACGGACACGCCGATCTGCTCCGCGAGCACCTCGACGGGACGACCGGGGACTTCCCGGACCGGGACTGAGCTCGGACCAGCCGGATCCGCCGGCCGTTGCCCGACCAGCGGCGACGCTCGCGGGCCAGGGGGGCGCGATCTTGTCCCCCATCGGCACACCACAGCTCTTGCCCGGTCCGGGGTGGTGGAGTTCGATCGACCCATGACCACTACGCTGCCGACCTCGGTCGTCCCTTACCTCGCCGTCCGCGGTGGCGCCGAGGCCCTCGACTTCTACCGCGACGCGTTCGGTGCCGACGAGGTGCACCGGACAGCCGGACCCGACGGGGTGTCCCACGCGGAGTTCACGATCGGCACGACTCGGTTCTTTCTCGCCGACGAGTGGCCGGCCGCCAAGATACTGAGCCCCGTGACGCTCGGGGGGTACTCGGTGTCGCTCGCCTTGGAGGTGCAGGACGCGCCGGCCCTGGTCGAGCGGTTGGCCGCGCACGGGGCCACCGTCGAGCGACCGGTCCGCGACGGGCCCGAACCCGGCACCGTGGCGGGCTGGGTCGTCGACCCGTACGGCCACCGCTGGTTCCTCTCCAGCCGTGCCCCCATCTGACGGGTTCGCTCAGGCGTACCCGGCGCCGTGCTGAGCGGTGACTTCGGCCACCAGGTCCTTGATCCGCTCGGACTGGCTCATCGGGCAGACCAAGGTGATCTCGGCGGTCTGCACGATCACCGTGTCGGTCAGTCCGACCACCGCAACCATCCGGTCGCCCACCTGGTTGATCACCAGGTTGTCGTGGCTGTCCACCAGCACGCTCAGGCCCTGCAGGGCGTTGTTGCGTTCGTCGCGGGGCAGCTGCGCCCCCAACGCGGCGAACCCGCCGACGTCGTGCCAGGTGATCGGCAGCCGGACGGCGAGCACGTGGCCGCTGGACTTGCCCTGCGACACCGGTTCCATCACCGCGTAGTCGACGCTGATCTTGTCCAGCTGGGGGTAGAGCTCGGCCAGTCGGTCGGGGTGCTCGGCGAGCTCGGTGACCAGTGCGTAGGTGTTCGGCACCAGGGTCCGCAGCTGGTCGAGCAGCGTGCGGGCCTGCCAGACGAACATGCCGGAGTTCCACCAGTAGGCCCCGGACGCGAGGTAGCGCTCGGCGGTCTCGCGGTCGGGCTTCTCGACGAAGCGGACGATCTCGCAGACACCCGGGTGGCCGGAGATCTCGGCGCCGCGCTGCAGGTAGCCGAAGCCGGTGTGCGCCGAGGTGGGGACGACCCCCATGGTGACCAGGGCCTGGTCGTCGGCCTCGGCGGCCACGAACGCGTCCAGCACGGCGGCCCGGAAGTTCTCCACCGGGTGCATGATGTGGTCGCTGGTCACCACGGCGACCACGGCCTCCGGGTCGCGGTGCGCCAGGATCGCCGCCGGCCAGGCCACTGCGTTGAGCGAGTCACGGCCGACCGGCTCGCCGAGAATGTTCGCCGCGGGCAGCTCGGGCAGCTCCGCCGCCACCACACGGGCGTAGTCGCTGCCGGTGCAGACGAAGATCTGGGCGTCGGGCAGCAGACCCTCGACCCGTTCGTAGGCGATCCGGAGCAGGCTGCGGCCCTCGACGAGCGACAGCAGCTGCTTGGGCATGTCCTGACGGGAGAGCGGCCAGAGCCGCTTGCCGGACCCGCCGGCCACGATCACGACGTAACGCATGGCGGTTAGCGTAGGCGTTCGTGTCCGTCCCGAGTCTGTCTGGAGCCCCTGTGGCGCATGATCTGAGCCTCGCTCACCTGCTGGCGGCCCGCCGCCGGGTCCGGGGGTCCGAGCCGCTGCTCACTTATTATGACCTCGGCACGGGCGAGCGCACCGAGCTGTCGGGTACGACGTTCGGCAACTGGGTCGACAAGACCGCCAACCTGCTGCTGGACGCCGACGTCGAGCCCGGGGACGTCATCGGTCTCGATCTGGTGGCCGACCACCCCGGGCACTGGGTGAGTATGGTCTGGTGCGCGGCGGTGTGGCAGGTGGGCGGGATCGTGGCGCTCGACGACGCGGCGGCGACGATCCGCGTGCTCGGACCCGGTTCCGTCGACGACCCGCCGCCGGCCCAGCTGGTGCTTGCCTGCTCGCTGCACCCGTTCGGACTTGGCTTCGCTCCCGCGCTCCACGCCCCCCTGGTCGACTACGGCGTGGAGGTGCGCGGCTTCCCCGACGTCTTCGTCGGCGTACCGGCGGGCGACGGTCCGGCCTGGCGCGACGGTCGCGACACCCCCCTGCAGTCGAAGCTGATCAGCGGTGCGGCGGGCGACCCCGACGTCCGGCTGCTGGTCCGGCCGGGTCCGCCGCTGCCGACGGTGCAGCAGGCGCTGCTGCGGCCACTGCGTGGTGCGGGTTCCACCGTCGTGGTGGTGGGTGCGGCCGACGCCGACCGGCTGGCTGGGCTCGCGATGCAGGAGCAGACCAGCAGCTAGTTTGTCCGGATCACCAGGCATCCGAACATCTGGGTAGAGTCACGGCCATGGAGCCCGAGTCGGTCCGCCGGGCGGCGGCCAAGCAGGTCGACGTCGCCCTCGACCGGTCCAGCCCGGTCCCGCTCTACCACCAGCTGGCCCAGGCGATCGAGAGTGCGATCCACGAGGGCCGGCTGATGCCCGGGGACCGGTTGGAGAACGAGCTGTCGCTCACCGCCCGGCTCGGGGTCGCCCGACCCACCGCCCGCCAGGCCATCCAGGAGCTCACCAAGAAGGGCCTGGTCGTCCGCAAGCGGGGTGTGGGCACCCAGGTGCTCAACCTCCAGATCAGTCGGGACACCCGACTCTCGAGCCTCTTCGACGACCTGGACCAGGCCGGTCGGCACCCGAGCACTCTCGTGCTCGACGTCGGCACCGGAGCGAGCGACCCCGAGACCGCCGAGCTGCTCGTCCAGGCCACTGCCGACCCCGACATCACCCGGGTCCGTCGGCTGCGCCGGGCCGACGGCGTCCCGCTGGCCATCCTCACCAACCACATCCCCACCCGGTACGGCGTCACCCCAGACGACCTGGTCGAGCGGGGGCTCTACGCGTGCCTGCGGCTCCGCGGGGTGAACCTGCGGGTGGCGCACCAGCGGATCGGGGCCCGGCTGATGAGCGCCGAGGAGGCCAAGCTGCTGGGTGAGGCCCGACCGGCCGCGTGCCTCACCGCCGTCCGCACGGTCTACGACGACGCGGGCCGGTTCGTCGAGCTCGGGCAGCACGTCTATCGGGCCTCGCACTACACCCTCGACGGGTCGCTGGTCCCCTGACCTCCCCCGATCCGATCCGGGGGGGACACGGCAAACTCGTCCCATGAGCACCGATACCAGCCAGTCCGTCAGCCGGTCGATCGACGCGTCGACCACCACGATCTTCGACCTGCTGAGCAACCCCGACCGGCACGCCGACTTCGACGGGTCGGGCCTCATCCGCTCGGCCGACAAGCCGCAGCGCATCCAGGCCGTCGGCGACGTCTTCCGGATGAACATGGAGGGCCAGCACATGGGCGGGGAGTACCAGACCGACAACCTGGTCACCGGTTTCGTCCCCAAGGAACTGATCGCCTGGAAGCCGGCACCCGCCGGCACCGAGCCGCCCGGGTGGGAGTGGATGTATGAGCTCAAGGCCGAGAGCGCCGACCAGACCCAGGTCACCTTGACCTACGACTGGTCCAAGGTCACCGACAAGGAGCTGCTCAAGAAGGTCAGCTTCCCGTTGGTCTCGGCCGAGCAGATGGAGGACTCCCTGAACGCCCTCGCGGGGGCCGTCTCCGGCTAACGACCCCGGTGGGCCCGGGGTAGTCCCACCAGGAAGCCGGCACCCCAACTGAGGTGCATGGCCGCCAGCACCAGCGGGAGCCACCGTCGTACGGCCGGGTCGAGATCGCGCGCCGCGGCGGCGGCGCCGACGACCAGGGTGACGTAGCCCACGGGGGCCAACCAACCGATGCGCAGCCACCCCAGCGCTCGACGATGCCGAACCCCGACGGCGGCGACGAGCCCGGCCAGCGTCCCGGCGACGATTCCTGCGGTCGCCACCGGCGGGGCGAGGTAGCGCGGACTGGCGGTGTCCGGGAGCCGCCGCACCACCTCGCGGCGCCACTGTCCCGTCGAGTAGAACTGGCCGATCAACGCCTTCAGGCTCGGGCGCGGGCGATAGGTCACGCGCAGCTCCGGGGAGAACCAGACCAGTCCACCCGCCGCGATCAACCGGTGGTTGAGCTCCCAGTCCTGGGCCCGGTGCATCGTCTCGTCGAAGCCACCCACCGCTCGTAACGCCTCGCGTCGAAACACCCCGAGGAACACCGTCTCGGCCGGTCCGGCGGGACTCTCGGCCAGGTGGAACTTGGAACCGCCCAGGCCGAGTCGCGAGGTGTAGGCCCAGGCCACGGCCGACTCGAACGACGTCTCACCCTGGGCGTCCATCACGCCGCCAACGTTGACCGCGCCGGTCTCGGCCAAGATCTCCACGGCGCGGGCGATGTAGTTCGGGGTCAGCTCACCGTGCCCGTCGACCCGGACGATGAGGTCGTGCTTGGCCGCCGCGATGGCCACGTTGAGCGCGTTGGGCGTCTTTCCGGCAGGGTTCGCCACCACCCGGACGTTCGGGTGGGTGGCTTCGATCTGGGCGGCGATCTGCGCCGTCCGGTCCCGGCTCGGCCCGACGGCCAGCACGACCTCGAGCTCACCGGGGTAGCCCTGCTCCAGCACCCGGTCGACCGCGACGGCCAGGTGCCGCTCCTCGTTGAGGACCGGCATCACCACCGAGACGGCCGGCCACTCACGTTGCGTCAACCCCGTGGACATCGGGCCAGTATGGGTCAGCGCGCCGTGCACACGTTGGCGAGGTCGCTGGTGTCGGGTGCCGGCTCGTCGACCTTGGGCTGGCTGGACGGGGTGCTCGAGGGGGTGGGGATCGCGCTGCTCGGGGCCGCCGTGGCGGGGCCGGACTTGGGCTTGGGGGCGTCCTTGGCCTCGGACTTCGCGATCGCCTGGCCCACCTTGGCGTGGATCTTCGCGAAGTCGGGGCTGCCCGGGTAGACCAGCGGCGGCACGAAGGCGACCGAGGAGATCGGCTTCTGTTTGGCCGCCAGAGCCAGGCCCATCAGGGTCGAGGCCTGCGAGGGCGGCACGTCGGTCGCCATGATCTCCTTGCCCGCCGCAGCGATCTGGTTGAACTTGGTCAGCACCGTCACCGGATCCAGTTGGTTGAGCATCGCGCTCATCACGCACTTCTGCCGAGCCATCCGGGCGTAGTCGGAGTCAGCCACCCGGGAGCGGGCAAACCACAGCGTGTGGTACCCGTCGAGGTGCTTGTTCTTGCCCGGTTCGATGTAGCCGAAGATGCGGCTGCCGTGGCCGCCCATGGGTACCCGGGTGTTGACGTCGAGGTTGATCCCGCCGACCGCGTCGACCAGGGCCTGGAACCCCTTGAGGTCCACCAGCGCGTAGTAGTTGAGACGGAGCCCCAGCGCACCCTCGACGGCCTCTTTGGTGGCCTGGATACCGGGGTCCTTCACGCCGGGGTAGAGGCCAGGGTGCTCGGTCGCGTAGGTGTAGACCGCATTGAGCATGCAGGAGTGGTCCGCGCAGCTGTAGCCGGCCGGAAACGCCTTCTGCATCGGGGAGCCATCGGGGAACGGCACGTCCTCCAGGTTCCGCGGCAGGCTGAGCAGCACCGTACGGCCGGTGTCGGCGTCCACGCTCGCGACCGTGATGCTGTCCGGGCGCAGGCCGACGCGGGTCTTCCCGGCGTCCCCGCCGAGCAACAGGATGTTGTAGCGGCCGTCGGCCTTGGTGATGTTGCCACCACCGCCGAACACACTGCTCAGCAGGCTGCGCTGGGCCGAGACCATCGACGCGCTGGCCAGCAATCCGCCGCTGACCAGCAGCACCAGGGTGAGGTTGAGGATCGCGAAACCGAGCCGGTGCCGTTTGCCGAGCTCGGGGGGCCGACTGATCCGCCAGGCGTCGACAAACAGCCCGGCCCAGCCGACGGCCAGCACGACCAGCAGACCCTGCACCAGGGGCAGCGTGGGCGGCAGCGCCACCAGGGTGATCAGGGCCGACCGCCAGGTCAGCGCCAGCACGACCCCGAGCGCGATCAGCGCCCAGAGCGCGAGCCAGCTCCGCAGCGCGATCCGGCCGACCGTGCGGTTCCCGGCGGCGAGCTGGGCCGAACCCGGCAGCACCAGGGTCATCGCCACGAAGGTGAGGCCCCGACGGAGCTTCACCTTCTCGCTGCGGATCTGGGCTGCTGGTGGAATGGCGGGCTGGTCGGTGCGTAGCGACACCTGGTGCCTTTCGAGCTCGGCCGAGCGGGCGGGCCGGACGTACGGGGAAGGTAGCCGCGAAGATCACGACTCGGTCACCGTCGCGGCTGTTGGCCAGTATCGCCGCGGACGTGGACACCCTCCGGCGCGCCACGCCGGGGCCCACGGCCTTCCTCCCAGGTACCTTGGGCGCCATGGCCGGGAGTCGCGACGAGGATCTGGACTGGTTGTACGGCCGTCCCAGCACCAGCAACGAGCCTGAACCGACGCAGGTCATACCCCCTCCGGACCCCCCGCCTCACGTCATCTCGTCCCAGGCCAGCCCGCGGCCAGCGACGCCCAACCGCGGTCCCCAGCCCGCCCCGCCGGTCCAGCCCGCCCCGCCGGTCCAGCCGCCGCAGAATGACCTGGGCGACGTGCCTCCCGCCGGGCGGCCACCCCGCCGGCGCCGTCCCGTCCGCCGGGTGCTGCGGATCCTGCTCGTCGTCGTGCTCGCCTGGCTGGTCTTCCTGGTCGCCGTGCCCGTGTACGCCTGGAGCCAGGTCGGCCGGGTCGCCGACACCCCCGCGGGCAGCCGTCCCGCGCGGCAGCCCGGCTCGCTGTTCCTGCTCGTCGGCTCCGACTCCCGGGAGGGGCTGAGCGCTGCGGAGCGCAAGAAACTCGGTACCGGCAACACCGCGGGCCAGCGGACCGACACGATCATGCTGCTCGACGTCCCGCCCGGTGGGAAGCCGGCCCTGATCTCGATCCCGCGCGACTCGTACGTCTCGATCCCCGGCAACGGCAAGAACAAGATCAACGCCGCGTTCGCCTTCGGTGGCGCGCCGTTGCTGGAACAGACCGTGGAGCAGAGCACGGGGTTGCGGGTCGACGGGTACGTCGAGGTCGGCTTCGGCGGTTTTGTCAACGTGATCGACGCCCTCGGCGGCATCGAGATGTGCCTGCCGAAGGCGATCAAGGACAAGAACTCCCACCTGAACCTCAAGAAGGGGTGTCAGACGCTGGCCGGCGCCAACGCCTTGGGCTACGTCCGGATGCGCTACGCCGACCCCGAGGGCGACCTGGGCCGGGTCAAACGCCAGCGCGCGATGCTCTCGGCGATGGTCGCCAAAGCGGCCTCTCCGGCGACCGTGCTCAACCCGGTCCGCTACTACCGGGTCACCACCTCCGGCATCGGCTCGATCACCCTCGGCAAGGACACCAGCGCCGTGGAGATGGCCACCTTCGTGAACGGGATGCGCAAGGTCTCCGGGGGCCACGGCCTGACTCTGACCGTCCCGGTGGGCAACGCCAACCTCTCCACCTCGGTCGGTTCGGCCGTGGCGTGGGACGAGGCCAAGAGCGCGGCGATGTTCGCCGACCTCGCCCGCGGGGACACCGCGGACCTCGCGAAGTACGCCAAGTAGCCGCTCTGCGTGGTCGATCCCTCTCATAGACCGAAGGGATCGACCACACAACGGGCGCAGGGGACGAGTTGGCCCTGCCAACCGCGGTTCTGCAGCACCCGCACAGCGTTCCCGGCCGTCGCACACGGTCGAGCGACGACGTCGGTCCAGCCGTAGCGCATCGTCAACCAACCGTCCTCGCTGTGGATGTTGTCGCGGCGCCAGTCACTGAACACGTCCTGGTGGTAGGCCTGCCCGTTCAGCTCGATGAGCAGGCGATACGCCTCGTAGCGAACGTCCGGATAGCGCCCGGAGCTCAACCGCTCATTGCGGTCGGGCCGAGGTAGGCCATGGGGTCGCTCCACGTCACGGACCCACCGCAACTCGAGGGGACTGCGCACCCCCTCGGCGACCTCGGCGAGCACGTCGCAGATGAGCCGGCGATGGCGGATCCGCTGCCGCCTGCCCAACGCCCGCAGGAGCTGGGTCGGCCTCGCGGGCGTTGGCAGGCGGTGGTCAGCAGGTGGATCACGGCCGCCGCATCAGTCGCGACCCACGCCCGCCCACCAGCACGCCCGCCCACGCCCACTGCGTCCAGCCCGGGAGGGTTTGTCCGAGCTGGTAGACCCCGACGTCGAGGCGCAGCAACAGACCCTGCTCGATCAGCCGGTGCAGCTGACCGTCGACGAACCCTGCCTCGACCAGCTGAGCGCGGATCAGCACCCCTCGCTGACGCAGTGCGAGCTGACGCAGGTGATCGGGGAAGGGCTGACGCGGTCGCATGTCTCTACGGTCGGCAGCGGTCGACCCCCTGTGCTGCCGGCGACTTCAGGCTGTGGACACCACTACCTGTCCCCTGCAGGCCGACTGCGAGTCGCCTTGGTCTGGGCGCGGGCCTTCTTCGCCTGCAGTCGGCGCTCCACCGAACCGTGGGTGGGGCGAGTCCGACGGCGGGTGCGCGGGGGTACGGCCAACGCTTCGCGGAGCAGCTGGGCCAGCCGGCGGCGGGCGGCGTCGCGGTTGCGGAGCTGCGCGCGGTACTCCGACGCGGCGATCACCACGGCCCCGGTGACCAGCTGAGCTGCGAGCCGGTCCAGCAGCCGGTCCCGCAGGTGCTCGGGCAGGGCTGCCAGGCTCGCCGAGGCGTACGGGTTCCAGGTCAGCTCGACCCGGCTGTCGGCGGTGTTCACGCCCTGCCCGCCGGGACCCGAGGAGCGGGAGAACCGCCACCCGAGCTCACCCGGCGGTACGACGTAGGAGTCGGTGATCCGCAGCGGTCCGTCGACGGGGTCAGCCACGGAAACCGCTCATCCCGCGCGCGTCCGGGTCCGGTGCTCCCGTGGGCTGGCGCCGTAGGTCCGGCGAAAGGCGGAGCTGAGCGCGAAGGCGTTGCCGTAACCCACCTGCCGAGCCACCTGCTCCACCGTATCGGTGGTGTCGGCGAGCAGGTCGGCGGCCAGCGCCAGCCGCCACGCGGTGAGAAAGGTCATCGGTGGTTCTCCGACGAGGTGGGTGAAGCGGCGGGCCAGCGCGGCTCGGGACAGTCCCACCGTGGCCGCCAGCGAGGCCACGGTCCATGGCAGCTCCGGGTGGTGCTGCAGCAGCTGCAGGGCCGGGCCGACGATCGGGTCCTGCGCTGCCTGGTACCACCCTGGGGGCAGCGCCTCGGGACGGTCGAACCAACTGCGCAGCATCGAGACCAGTGCCAGGTCGAGCAGCCGGTCGAGCACCGCCTCCTGACCCGGTCGGTCGCGACAGGTCTCGGCAACGAGCAGATCGACCAGCACGACCTCGTCCTGGTACGGCAGCACCAGGACCGGCGGTAGGGCGGCGAGCAGCCGGTGGCTGACCTCCCCCACCCCGGTGTAGGTCCCGGTCAGCAGCACCGTCTCGCGCTCGTTGTCGTCCGGGCCGGGTCCGGCGTTGCCCCACGTCCGGACCCCGGTATCCAATTGCCAGCCGAGCGAGCCGCCGTCGACCGCCGTACAGCTCTGGTCGGGGTGGATCAGGGCCTGTGGCGGGGTGCCCGGGACGTCAGCGACGGTGTAGGGATCCGGCCCGCGGAGGATCGCCAGATCGCCGGACGCCATCTCGACCGGCGCCGCGTCGGTGGGCAGCAACCAGGCCGCACCCCGCACCACGACGACCAGGGTGAGCGGGGCTCGGTCCTCCACCCGCAGCGACCACGGCGGACACAACCGTGACCGGAGCACAAAGGCCCGCTGCGCCCGTGGTCCGCTGAGCAGCGCTGCCACCGCATCCACCCAGGCACCATAGACGCTGACGCATGTTTCTGCGTCTCCGAACGATGGATCGTCTCAGGCGGACCCGGTGAACTGGTCCTATGACCTTCTCTGCTGTCCTCACCGCCCTCTGCGCCCTCGGCTCGGCCACCGTCGGTGGCATCTTCTACGCGTTCTCCACCTTCGTCCTGCCCGGACTGGGTCGACTGCCTCCCTCGGGCGGGGTCGCAGCCATGCAGCAGGTCAACGTCACCGCCGTCCGGCCCGGTCTGATGTCGGTCCTGTTCGGTACGGCGGCACTCTGCCTGGCCGCGGCGATCTGGGCCCTGGCCTCCGGGGAGGCCCGTCGCAACCCGGCCCTGCTGATCGGCGCCCTGCTCTACCTGGTCGGTGGGGTCGGGGTCACCGTGGCGTACAACGTCCCCCTCAACAACGCGCTGGTCGCCCTGCCCGCGGACACGTCGAGCGCCGCCGGCTGGGCCGATTTCCTGCACCGCTGGGCGGCCGGCAACCACGTGCGCACGATCACCTGCCTCGGGGCTGCGGTCGCTTTCCTGGTCGCCCTGCGGGAGCACTGGGCCGGAGGGAACGACTGACCGTCCCGGCGTCGCCGTCCACCGTCAGCTGCTCGCCGCTGTGGGCCCATCGGGTCGCCGCGCCCGTGCCGAGCACGGCCGGGATGCCGTACTCCCGAGCCACGATCGAGCTGTGGCTGAGGGGGCCGCCGATGTCGGTGACCACCCCGCCGGCGATGGTGAACAAGGTGGTCCAGGCGGGGGTGGTGATGGTCGCGACCAGGATGTCACCGGGGTGCAGCTGATCGAAGTCCTGCGGTCCGCTGAGCACCCGGGCGGTGCCGGTGACCCGGCCGCCGCTGCCGCTGATTCCGGTGATCACCTCCCCGGTCTGGTCTTCCGACGCGGCCGGCATCCACCGGCGCATCGCCTCGATCCAGCCGCCCCTGGGCAGCAGTTGCGGCGGGTTGACCCGACGCTGACCCCGCCAGGTCATCTGCCGGTCCGCCACCAGGTCACGCAGGTCGGTCAGGTCCTCGTTGGCCACGTCGGCCAGCACGGTCTCGATCTCGCCCCGGCGGAGCCAGAACACGTCGGCCGGCTCCTCGATGGCGCCGGCGGCGACGACGCGACGGCCGAGCTCCAGGACCAGCCGCCGCAGACGCGGCCAGGCCAGCCCGACGTCGGCGAGTGCGTCCTCGCGGAGCGGACCGACCGCCTGCGCGCTGGCCAGTGTCCGTCGGAACAGGCTCCGACGGATCGGGTCGAGCCGGGCCACCACCTCGGCCGCGGCCTGCTCCCGTTGCCGGACGGACCGCCGCTGACGCTCGTAGGGATCGCCCGTCTGCCCGCGCAGGGTGAACCGCAACGCGTCCAGCAGCGGGGCGGGCTCCTCGGCGGCGGTCGGGTGCAGGAAGTCGAGGTTGTAGACGGTGTGCCCGTACGCGTCCAGGTGCGCCTGGAACCGTCGTCGCCACTCCACCCACGCCCCGGCTTCCACCCCCTCCGGCGCCTCGGCCCCCTGGCTGAGAATCGCCGCCGCGTCGTGCTCGATCAGCCATCCGGCCAGCGCGGACAGCTCCTGGACCCAGCCGCCGAGGTCCCACAGCGACTGCTCGGCCCTGATCGGCGCGCTGTCCCCGCCGAGCAGGAAGACGGTGGCGGGCGGGTCCCCCCGCCGCCGGACGAGCCGCTGGTAGACCGCGGTGAAGCTCAGCTCGGTCAACGCGGCCAGCGGAATGATCGTCTGGACCGCGGTGTAGTAGCTCGTGCCGGCGTCCAGCAGTTCCAGCACCCCGTCGAACAACTCGGGGTCGGCCAGCTCCGCGGGGTCCCGGGCCGTCCAGCGGGTCGTGGTGGCGACGTACGCCGGATGCGCCCGGTCTCGCCACCGGTCGACGCCGCCGCGCGGGCCGGCGGCGCGCAGCACGGGGAGCGCCCGGACCGCCGCCCGAACCGTGATCCGCAGCAATCCCGAGCGCGTGTAGTCGTAGTAGGCGTAGCCGTTGACGGTGGGGAGCCCGACGTCGCCGGGCCGAACCGCACCGGGCCCGACGAGCTCGGTCATCAAGGCCTGCAACGACCGGCTCACCGACGGGTCCGCCAGCTCGGCGAACAGGGGGCTCAGCGGGTCGGGGAGCTGTTCGACGATGCTGGCCCGCACGTAGAGGTCGGTGGGGTGCGGGACCGTCCAGTCCGTCGGCGGGTCGGCCTCGGGCGGGCGGAGAGCGGTGATCGGGCGCGACTGGACCAGGGCGAACCCGTCCGCCGCACGGACCCACTCGATGTCCTGCGGTGCCGCGAAGTGCTCCTGGGCGGCCAACCCGAGACGGGCCAGCTCCAGGGCGGCTGTGTCGTCGAGGACCGCGACCCGGCGGCGGTCTGCGGGCACCGGTACCTCCTCGGTCCGGTGGTCGGCGTAGCGCACTTGCACCGCCTTGTCGGCGGTCCGGCGGGAGCGGACGGCAAGCGGCTCGGCATCCACCACGAGGTCGTCGGCGTCCACCACGCCACTGACCACGGCCTCGCCGAGACCCCAGGCGGCGTTGATCGCCAGCTGGTCGCGGCGCCCGTTGGCGGGGTTGGCGGTGAACATCACCCCGGCCGCATCGGCCTCGACCATCGACTGCACGACCACGGCCAACGCGACCCCCGCCTCGTCGACCTGCTGCCGGGCCCGGTAGCTGACCGCCCGCTCGGTGAACAGCGACGCCCAGCACTGCCGTACGGCGCGGAGCAGGTCCGCACTCCCCCGCACGTTGAGGTAGCTCTCCTGCTGGCCGGCGAAGCTCGCCTCGGCCAGGTCCTCGACCGTGGCGGAGGAGCGGACGGCGACCGGGACCGCACCGTCGGACCCGGCAGGTCCCAGCTGGGCGTAGGCCGCCAGGATCTCGGTGGCCAGCGGCTCGGGCACATCGACACCGGTCTCGTGCGCGTGGCGGCGGTAGGCGTCGGTGGTGATCACGAAGCCCGGCGGCACCGGCAATCCGGCGGCGACCAGCTCGCCCAGGTTGGCGGCCTTGCCCCCCACCAGCCCGACGTCGCCCGCCCCGATCGCGTCGAACCAGCGAATGTCACCCACGATTTCCGACGTTAGTCCCCGGGGGCCGTTCCTGCGACCTAGCTGGTCGATCCCTCCGGTGGACGGGAGGGATCGACCACATAGGCGTCGATCTCGGCCAGGATCCGGGCCTTGACGTCGTCGGGCGCGAACGACTGCCGGACGCCCGCCCGAGCCAGCTCGGCGATCCCCGCCACGTCGAGTCCCAGCAGGTCGGCGGCGACGGCGTACTCGCGGTTGAGGTCGGTGGAGAACATCGGCGGGTCGTCGGAGTTGATGCTCACCGGCACACCCGCAGCCACCAGCGCCGGCAGCGGGTGCTCCGCGAACGTGGCCACGGCCCGGGTCGCCAGGTTGGAGGTCGGGCTCACCTCCAGCGGGATCTGCCGCTCGGCGAGGTGGGCCAGCAGCGTGGGATCCTGGGCGGCCGCGATGCCGTGCCCGATCCGTTCGGCGCCGAGGACGAGCAACGCGTCCCAGACGGTCTGTGGCCCGGTGGTCTCCCCCGCGTGCGGCACACTGTGCAGCCCGGCCGCCCGGGCGGCGTCGAAGTGCGGCTGGAACTGCGGTCGCGGCACACCGATCTCGGGGCCGCCGAGACCGAAGGCGACCAAACCGTCCGGGGCGAGCCGGGTCGCGGCGTCGAGCGTCAGGTCGGCGGCGGGCAGGCCGGACTCGCCCGGGATGTCGAAGCACCAGCGCAGCACGATCCCCAGGTTCTGTTCGGCGGCGAGCCGAGCGTCCTCGACGGCCTCCATCACCGCCTCGCCGGGGATGCCGCGGACGATGTGGGAGTACGGCGAGACGGTCACCTCGGCGTACCGGATGTTCAGGGCGTGCATGTTCGCCGCCACCCCATAGGTCAGGGTGCGCAGGTCCTCGGCGTCGCGGATCAGGTCGACCACCGACAGGTAGACGGTGATGAAGTGGGCGAAGTCGGTGAACCGGAAGTAGTCGCGCAGCGCCTCGACGTCCGCCGGGACACCCGCCTCCGGATGCCGCGCGGCGAGCTCGGCCACTACGCCCGGAGCGGCGGAGCCGACGTGGTGCACGTGCAGCTCGGCCTTGGGCAGGCCGGCAATGAAGTCAGAACGCGTGGTCACCGGGAAACTAGAGCACGTGCCGGAGGTACGCCTCGGGCCGGTCCAGGAAGCGGCGGTAGTGATCGACGACGCTCAAGTCGGCCCAGCTCGTCCGACTCAGCCCGTCGCCGTCGAGCTGCCACAGATCGGCACCGGGGACGGCAGTGAGGATCGGGCTGTGGGTGGCCATCAGCACCTGGCTCTGCGGCTCGGCGGTCAGCTCGGCCAGCTGTCCGACCAGGGCGAGCTGGCTCTCGAACGACAGCCCGGCCTCCGGCTCGTCCAGCACGAAGAAACCGCCCCGCAGGAAACGCTCGCTGTTGAGCATGGCCCGGAAGGACTCGCCGTGGCTCATCCCGTGGAACTCCGGATCGGGCGACCTCGGTGACGCCGGGTGCTGCTCCAGGTAGCTGAACAGCCCGTGCATCGTCTCGGCCCGGACGAAGTAGCCCCAGCGTGAGCCGCCCGCCCCGCGGACCAGCTGCAGTGAGCGCCAGAGGTCGGACTCGCTCGCCCGGGTCGAGTGTCGCGCGCCGGTCGACCCGCCCTCGGCCGACAGCCCGAACGCCATCGCCACCGCTTCGAGCACCGTCGACTTCCCGGCGCCGTTCTCCCCGACCAGGATGGTCAGCCGGCCGAGGTCGAGCCCGTGGTCGAGCAGCTGCCGGACCGCCGGTAGCGTCGCGGGCCACTGTCTGCGGTCGTACCCGTGCTGGTCGTGCTCCTGCACCCGGCGGACCGGCTGCGGCGCGAGCCAGCCGTCGGTCATGAGGCGGGCGGTCGGCTCAGTGCGGCAGTCCGGCCAGCAGCTGCCGGGCCATCACGATCCGCTGCACCTGGTTGGTGCCCTCGTAGATCTGGGTGATCTTGGCGTCGCGCATCATCCGTTCCAGCGGGTAGTCCTTGGTGTAGCCGTAGCCGCCGAGCAGCTGGACCGCGTCGGTGGTGATCTCCATCGCCACGTCGGAGGCGAAGCACTTGGCTGCGGCGCCGAAGTAGGTGAGGTCGGCGTCGCCCCGCTCGGACTTGGCCGCGGCGGCGTAGGTCAGCTGGCGAGCCGCCTCGAGCTTCATGCCCATGTCGGCGAGCATGAACTGCAGACCTTGGAACTCGGCGATCTTCTTGCCGAACTGCGACCGCTGAGTCACGTACCCCAGGGCGTAGTCCAGTGCCCCCTGGGCGATCCCGACCGCCTGGGCGGCGATGGTGACCCGGGTGTGGTCGAGGGTCTTCATCGCGGTGGCGAAGCCCGTGCCGGGGTCCCCGATCATCCGCGAGGCCGGGATCCTGACGTGGTCGAAGTAGACCTCCCGGGTCGGGCTGCCCTTGATACCGAGCTTCTTCTCCGGAGCACCGAAGGAGACCCCCTCGTCGCCCTTCTCGACCACGAAGGCGCTGATCCCCTTCGACCGCTTCTCGGGGTCGGTGACCGCAAAAACGGTGTAGAACTGCGACTCGCCCGCGTTGGTGATCCAGCGCTTGGTGCCGTCGAGCACGTAGTCCTCGCCGTCGGCCACCGCGCGGGTGGTCATCGCCACCGCGTCGGAGCCGGCCTCGGGCTCACTCAGGCAGTACGACGCCATCGCGTCGCCGCGGGCCAGCGGCGGCAGGTAGGTCTGCTTGAGCTCCTCGGAGCCGGCCAGCATCCACGGCAGCGAGGCGAGCTTGTTGACCGCCGGGATGAGCGAGCTCGCCGCGCAGGCACGTGCCACCTCTTCGATCACGATCACCACCGCGAGGGCGTCGGCCCCCACCCCGTCGTACGCCTCGGGCACGTGGGGAGCGTGGAAGTCAGCCGCTCGCAGGGCCTCGAAGCTGGCCTTGGGGAACTCGGCCAGCTCGTCGGCCTCGGCCGCGTGCGGTGCGACCTTGGCGTCACACACCTCGCGTACCGCGGCCCGGAATGCCTCGTGCTCCTCGGTGGGCCGGTAGATCTCGCTGAAGTCGCTCACCCGTCGGATGCTACTCGTCGGTAACTTGCCTCGAATCGGGGAGCGCCGAGCTGAGGACGCTCACGCTCCCCTGCGGTACCGGCTGGCGCACCCCTCCGGGCGCCCACGCACCCCTACCGTATTCACGCACCGGTAGCTACAGGTGCGCCAGCACCGCAGGAGTGCGTGGGCGTCCCAAAGGGTTGCGTCGCGGGCACGGAGGGGTGCGTCGCGGGCAGGGAGGGGTGCGTCGCGGGCACGGAGGGGCGCGTGAGCGTCCGGAGGGCTGCCAGTCACCGGGACCGCGGGGGTCTGCGAGCCCGGCGGAGATCAGAGGGTGGCGGCCACCGGGTCCCAGTCGGGGGGCAGCAGTGCAGCTGGCTCGACCTCGCTGGTCACCTCGACGTACTCCCTGGTATCCACTGCCTCAGCCGTGGACACCATGGTGTCCAGCACGTGCCGAGCCAGCTCACCGCTGGCGCGGTGCGGCCGGTCTTCGCGGATCGCCCGGGCCAGGTCGAGCACCCCGGTGCCGCGCGAGCTCGACGCCACCGTCGACGCGAGCGTCCGCCACTCCTGGTCGTCCCGCGTCTTGATCAGCAGGTCGCCGTCGAACATGTTCGGGTCGGGGAGGCCCAGCGTCGCCTCGGTCCCGGTCAGCTCGAGCAGGATCCGGCGCGCCGGGCTGTCGAAGGAGTAGATCGAGGTCGCGGACTTTCCGCCCCCGAACTGCAGCGACGCGCTGACGTGGGTCGGCACGGTGACGTCGAACTCCGTACCGGCCTTGGGTCCCGAGCCGATGACCCGAGTCTCCCGGGACTTGCCGCCCGACGCCGCCACGCGTTCGACCGCGCCGAACAGCTGCACGAGCGCGGTGATGTAGTACGGGCCGATGTCGAACAGCGGCCCGGCCCCCTCCTGGAAGAGAAAGGCGGGATTGGGGTGCCAGGCCTCCGGCCCGGGCTGCTGCATCAGGGTGAGTGCCGTCAGCGGCTCGCCCACGTCTCCCCGCTCCACCGCGTGCCGGACGGCCTGCCAGCCGGCCCCGAGAAAGGTGTCGGGTGCGCAACCGACCCGCAACCCGGCTGCGGCCGCCTGCGTCAGCAGCTCGTCGGCGCTCTCCCGGTCCAGGCTGAGCGGCTTCTCGTTGTAGACGTGCTTGCCCGCCGCGATCGCCTGCGCCGCCACCATCGCGTGCGCCTGCGGGATCGTCAGGTTGACCACGATCTCCACGTCAGGATGGTGCAGGACGGCGTCGACGTCGCCGCTGGTGGCCACGCCGTGCTCGGCCGCCTTGGCCTGCGCAGCCTCGGGGAACAGGTCACCGATCGCCACGACCTCGGTGTCGGCGAACGCCCCCAGATTGTCGAGGTAGGTCTGGCTGATCACGCCCGCGCCGATGATGCCGACGCCGACGGGTCCGGTGCGGGTGCTGGCGACGGTCATGATCAGTTCCCGGTGCTGAGGTAGGCAAAGCTGTCCTCGATGGCCACGAAACGATCACCGGCGCTGTCGTCGAGCTCGACCACGCCGTACTTCATGGTGGTCGCCGCCGCCACGTAGTCCCACACCGGCAGGGATCCGGCGCCCACCGCAACCTGCTTCTTGTTGTCCATCGACCCGTCGCCGTCCTTGATGTGCAGCGCGACGACCCGGTCCCCGAGGGTACGCAGCAGGGCCGGCACGTCGGCTCCCCCGGCGTAGGCCCAGTAGGTGTCGACCTCGAGCACGACGTCGTCGGACAGGTGGTCAGCCAACACCTCCAGACCGTGCCGGTCACCGATCGTGGTGGACAGCTCGAACGCGTGGTTGTGGTAGCCGACGTTCACGCCATAGGCCTTGCCCGTCTCGGCTGCCGCATTCAGCTCGGCAGCGATCTCGGCGATCGACTCCTCGCTGGCCCACCGGGCCTCGTCGATGTGGGGATCGATCACGGTGCCGATGCCGAGGCCCTGGGCCGTGCTGAAGATCTGCTCGTGGCTCTGCCCGATCAGGGCCTGGTGAGTAGTCGGGGCACTGAGCCCGTGCTTCGGCAACGCGGTGGCCAGGCCGTCGGCGAATTTCAGCAGGCTGAACGGCTCGACCAGCCGATAGCCGATCGCCGCCACCCGAGCGAGGGCCGCGTCGAGATCATCGGCGATCGCCTCGCGGACGGTATAGAGCTGGACAGAGATGGTGTCGGTGGTAAGCACCAGCCCACGGTACCGAAGCGCTTAAGTTCGCGGCCAAGGCCCACCCGCTAGCGTGCCTGGACGATGAGTCGCCTCACCATCACCGAGATGGCCAACGGTCCGGGGGTGTCCACAGCGCGGTCTCCTACGCCTGCACCGGTCGGGCGGGGCTGTCGATCGGCACCCGCGAACGGATCCTCGGGCTGGCCCGGGACCTCGGCTGGACCCCCAACCGGACGGCACGGCTGCGGTCGGGGTCGCGGACCGAGACCTTCGGACTGATCGTGTCCCGGCCCCCAGCGCGTTCGCACCGAACCCTTCGTCCTGCCCCTGCTCGTGGGGCTGGATTCCGAGCTCGCACGTCGCCAGTACGCCCTCCTGCTGCAGCCCGTCGACGGGCTGACGAAGGAACTGGCGACCTACCGCCGGCGGGCTGAGCTGCGTGCGGAGCGACGACCGGGCCGCGATGACCACGGTGGTGGACCACCTCGCGGCTCGGCCACCAGCGGGTGGCCCGGGTGGCCGGGCTGCGCGAGTACGGTCACGTCCGGATCCGCGACGACGCCTTCGCCACCGCGGTGGCCGCACGCGCGGCCTGCAGGCTCAGCTGGTCCACGCCGACGGCGTGGCCGCCCGCCTCGGGATCGCCGTCCCCGAACGGTTGTCCCTGGTACGTGGGATAACTCGGCGCTCTGCCGACTGACCCATCCGCAGCTGAGCGCGATCGGACCCGACGTGGCGGGCTCGGCGCGGCGGACGCCCGGCAGCTGTTCGCGGTGGTGGACGGAGCCCGCGGTGCGGATCTGATAGCCACCCGCCCGGTCCTGATCGAGCGGGCGAGCACGGCCCAACCGCCCGCGGCGGACCGACCTACCGGGACGCGGCGTTTCGTCGGGCCAGCAGGTCACGCGCCAAGATGGTCCCGCCCGCGGTGGCGGCCGGGAACACGAGCACGGCGAGCAGCGGTACGGCCATCAGCAGGAACACCGGGACGGCGAAGCCGAGCACCCGGGCCCGGGAGGTGCTCAGCAGCGCCCGCCGGTCGGCGATGCGCAGCAGACCGCGCCGCTCCAGCGTCGACCCGACGAGCTCGATCGCCAGCATCCAGCCACCGAACACCGCCGACAGCACGGCCCCGATCACCCCGCCAGCCACCGGGACGAGCCCGATGACCACGATCAGCACCGAGCCGAGCGCAGAGACGAGGATGAGCGCGGCCGACTGGATCACGGTCCGACCGGCCCCACGGAGCAGCGGTTCGGGCACCTCGTTTGGCACCGGGCCTAGATCTTTCTCGGTCTCCTCCGCGATCTTGTCGTAGAGCGGCGAACCGAGCGCGAGGGTGACCGTGCTGAAGGAGATGATCATCAGCAAGATCGAGCCGACGACGAGGGCGACCCCCAGCGTGACGCGGACGGCCGCGACCAGGGTGGCGTTCCAGCCGTCGGCGAAGGGCGTCAGCGCGACGGCTAGCTTGTCCAGCTGGGTGAACAGCACGACCAGCAGACCCACGAAGACCACGGTGATCAGCAGCGGCGGCAGGGCCCCCAGCCCGAACAGCCGGGGACGGCGGAGCAGCACCCCCAGCCCGCGACCGAGCGTGGCGATCCCGGCGCCGAGCTCAGTGATCATGACGACTGATCATGACGACTGGTACCCACGGATCGCCGCCCCCTTCGCCTCGGCCAGCTCACGCAGCCGGTCCTGGAAGTCGACCATGGCCGCGGTGAGATCGGGGTCGCCCGCGGCGAGGATGCGGACGGCGAGCAGGCCGGCGTTACGGGCGTTGCCGATCGCGACGGTGGCGACCGGCACCCCGGCGGGCATCTGCACGATGGAGAGCAGCGAGTCCATCCCGTCGAGGTACTTCAGGGCGACGGGCACCCCGATCACCGGCAGCGGGGTGAGGGCGGCCAGCATCCCGGGGAGATGAGCGGCTCCACCCGCCCCGGCGATGATCACCTCGAGCCCTCGGGTGTGGGCCTGCCGGCCGAAGGTGATCATGGCCTCGGGCATCCGGTGGGCCGAGACGACGTCGGCCTCGTAGACCACCCCGAACTCCGCGAGCGCGACGGCGGCCGGCTCCATGGTGGGCCAGTCGGAGTCGGAGCCCATCAGGATCGCGACCCGGGGCGCGACGGCCGGATCAGACATCAGCGTCTCCCATCAGGTAGCCCGCACTGTGTCGGGCGCGCTGGCGGGTGTCGTTCAGGTCCGGGCCGTAGGTCGTCACGTGACCGACCTTGCGACCGGGCTTGACCTGCTTGCCGTAGAGCTGGACCCGCACCCGCCGGTCCCGGGCGAAGCAGTGCAGCAACGCCGACGGCAGGTCCGCCACCGTGCCTCCGAGCACGTTGGTCATCACCGTCCACGGGGCGCGGGTGGACGGGTCGCCGAGCGGCAGGTCGACGACGGCCCGCAGGTGGTTCTCGAACTGGCTGGTGTGGGCGCCGTCGATGCTCCAGTGACCGGTGTTGTGCGGCCGCATGGCCAGCTCGTTGACCACCACGCTGCCGTCGACCCGTTCCATCAGCTCGACCGCCAGCAACCCGACCACGCCGAGCTCGTGGGCGACCCCGAGGGCAAGCTGCTGAGCGGCGACCGACTGCTCGGCGGTCAGCCCGGGCGCTGGGGTGGTCGTCTCCACGCACACGCCGTCGCGCTGGACGGATTCGCTGACTGGGTAGGCGGCCGCCTGGCCGGAGGGGCTGCGAACCACCAGCGCGCTCAACTCCCGGGTGAAGGCGACGTACTCCTCGGCCAGCACCTGCACGCCGTCACCGAGATCGGCGAAGGGCTCGGCGGCCTGGCTCGGACCGTCGAGCTTCCACACCCCTTTGCCGTCGTACCCGCCGCGGCTGGTCTTGGCGATCACCGGCCAGCCGATCTCGTCGCCGAACGCCACCAAGGACGCGGGATCGGCAACCACCCGGTAGACCGGGCACGGCACCCCGGCGGCGCTCAGCCGGTCGCGCATCACGACCTTGTCCTGGGCGTGGACCAGCGCGTCCGGCCCGGGTCGGACGGCGACACCCGCCGCCTGCAGATCCCGCAGGATCGCGGTCGGTACGTGCTCGTGGTCGAAGGTGATCACGTCGCAGCCGGCCGCGAAGTCGCGCACCGTGCCGGGATCGGTGTAATCCCCGACGGTCACGTCGTGAACCACGGTGGCGGCGGAGACGTCGGGACCCTCGGCCAACAACCGGACGGCGATCCCGAGTCCGATCGAGGCCTCGTACAGCATCCGGGCCAGCTGTCCCCCGCCGATGATGCCGACGACGAACGAGCGAGCGGGTTCGGAGGTCACGGGCGAGCAGCCTAACGCGACCGCGGACCCCGGGTCAGCGCAGCCGGAAGATGACGGTGCGCTGGACGATGAAGTTGACCGTGGTGGCCACACCCTGGGCGATCACGAAGCCGACCACCCGGACCCCGAGCTCATCGAGTCCGATCTGCGGCAGCCGGACGTACAGGACGGCCCAGAGCCCGACCTGCAACGCGAAGGTCACGGCGTAGAGCGCCACCACGGCCAGGAACCGGGGGGTCGACGGCGCGGCGCGGAAGGTCCAGCGCCGGTTGATCAGGTACGCCGTGGTCGTCCCGGCCACGAAGGAGATCGCTTTGGCCGTGGTGTGCCCGAGACCGACGTACATCAACAGGTTGAGCAGACCGAAGTCGACCACTGCCGACAGGGCGCCGGTGACGACGAACCGGGTCAGCTGGGTGCGCAGGTCGAGCGGTACGAGCACCCGCTCGACCTCCGGAGGACTGACCACGCGTCGAGGGTAGCGGGGTCAGCGCTGGCGAGACGGCCACTGCGGGCGTCGGTGCTCCACGAAGGCGGCGATCCCCTCGACCCGATCTCCCGATGCCGCGACCCGCGCCCAGGCGGCGTCCTCGGTGGTCAGCGCCGTGGTCAGATCTTGGTCGTAGCCGGCCCGCAGGGCGGCCTTGGCCGCGCGCAGGGCCAGCGGCGAGCCGGTGGCGATCTCGGCGGCCAGGGCCACGGCCGTCCGGCGGGCCTCCCCGGTCGGCGTCCGCCGGTCGAGCAGCCCGATGACCTCGGCTTCCGCAGCCTCGACCCGGCGCCCGGTGAAGATCAGGTCAGCCGCCCGGTTCAGCCCGATCCGACGGGACAGCAGCTGGGTGCCCCCACCGCCGGGGACCAGACCGACCCCGACTTCGGGCAACCCGAACACTGCGCTGTCGGACCCCACGATCAGGTCACAGCTGAGCGCCAACTCGCAGCCCCCGCCCAGCGCGTACCCCTCGACCGCGGCGACGGTGGGCATGGCCAGTCCGAGCACGGCGGCGTACGCGGCGCGCGAGACCGGCCGGTGAGCCTGCAGCTGGGCGAGGTCGAAGCCGTGCCGCTCCTTGAGATCGGCGCCGACGCAGAACGCCTTGCGCAGCGCGCTGGCCAGCACCACGACCACCACCTCGGGGTCGCGGCGGAGCTCCGCGCACGCCCGGGTGATGGCCCGGGCCTGTTCGGTGGAGACGGCGTTCAGTGCCTCCGGGCGGTCCATCACCAGCTCCGCGACCCCCGGCGCCGGGTGCCCGATCCGGACGGTCATCGGGTGGTCATTGGGTGGTCATCGGGTGGTCATCGGGTCGTCATGACGAGACGGGCTGGGGCTCGTACATCAGCTCCGACATCGACCGGTGCACGTCGTGCACCCCGGGGACGTCGGGGAGCACCAGGCCCCCGAGGTCAGCGGCCGTCTGGACGTGCAGGGTGCCGCAGCCGAGCATCCGGTCAGCCAGGCTGCGCTCGAAGCTGACGTCGTTGACCCGGTCGAGCGGCAGGTCGCGGCCGTTGCGGGCCAGGATCCCGGTCCGGGTGATCAGCCGGCGGTTGGTGAGGGTGTAGGTGCTCGTCCACCAGCGCAGGAACGGCCGGAGGACCCCGGTGACGACGAGGAGCAGACCGAGCGCGAGCACCAGACCGGGTCCCCAGGGACGGGTCGAGGTCGGCATCGCCGCCACCCCGGCCCCGGTCAACGCCCCGAACACGATCAGCAGCACCGCCCGACCCACCAGCACCTTGGCGTGGGTCCGGGTGTGCACCACGACGTACTCGTCCGCGCCGAGCAGTCGCCGCGGGTATCCCATCCCGCCATGGTTCCACACCGACCAGTACCCACCCCGGACCTCGCCATTTTGCGCACAGTGACCCCGTCACCCGCCGTCGATGGGGTCACTGTGCGCAAAATGGCGGTCAGCGGAGATGGACGACGTCGCCCGCGCTGAAGGTGCGCAGGCCCGCGGGGGTGCGGACGATGAGCCGACCACCCTCGTCGACCGACTCGGCGGTCCCGGTGACGTCGCCGGTGGCCAGCACCAGGCGGACGGCGCGCCCCAGGGTCGCGCACCCGGTGCCGTACGCGGCGGCGACGGCCGCGTCGTCGGCCGCCGACTCCCAGCCCCGGATCGCGCGCTCCACGGACCGCAGCAGACCCAGGGCCACCACGGTCCGGTCCAGCGTCCTCGCCCCCGCCTGGGCCAGGGAGGTCGCGGTGGGAACCGGCAGCTGCTCGGTGCTCAGCTCGACGTTGAGGCCGATCCCGATCACGCAGGCAGGTCCGACCGGGGTCTGCACCCGCTCGGCCAGCACCCCGCACACCTTCCGCTCAACGCGCTCCGCCGGTGCTCCGGTAACGAGCAGGACGTCGTTCGGCCACTTCAGGACCGCGTCCACCCCGGCGACCTGCCGGAGGGCCTCGCACACCGCCATCCCGGCCAGCAGCGGCACCCAGGTCCAGCGGTCGAGTGGCCGCGTCGGTGCCACCAGCACCGAGCACGCGATCCCGGTACCCGGCGGCGCCACCCAGGTGCGGTCGAGGCGACCGCGGCCAGCGGTCTGGTTCGCGGTCAGCAGGGCACGGACGGGGGTCGCCCCCGCCCGCGCCGCCGCGGCCAGATCGGCGTTGGTCGACCCGGTCGCGGGGACCACGTCGATCCCCTGCCACCAGCCGTCCGCTCCGCGCGACCCCGACCCGAGGAGCGCGGCGCGGAGAGCCGCTGCATCCAGCTCGTCGGTGCCCACCCGCGTCATTGAACCGCACCGGGACCGCGGTCCGGTTCGCGTTAGGGTGCCGACCATGGCCATCGACGTCTCTCCGGCTGACGCCGCCCCTGGAGATCCCGACATCCACAGCACCGCGGGCAAGCTCGCCGACCTCGACCACCGGATCGACGAGGCCGTCCACGCCGGGTCCGCGGCGGCGGTGGAGAAGCAGCACGCCAAGGGCAAGAAGACCGCCCGCGAGCGGGTCACGCTGCTGCTCGACGAGGGGTCGTTCACCGAGCTCGACGAGTTCGCCCGGCACCGCTCGACCTCCTTCGGGATGGAGAAGCGGCGACCGTACGGCGACGGTGTGGTCACCGGTTTCGGCACCATCGACGGTCGGTCGGTCTGCGTGTTCAGCCAGGACGTGACGATCTTCGGGGGCAGCCTCGGTCAGGTCTACGGCGAGAAGATCGTCAAGATCATGGATTTCGCCCTGAAGACCGGCTGCCCGCTGATCGGTCTCAACGAGGGCGGCGGCGCGCGGATCCAGGAGGGGGTGGTCTCCCTGGGTCTGTACGGCGAGATCTTCCGTCGCAACACCCACGCCAGCGGGGTGATCCCGCAGATCTCGTTGATCATGGGGGCCGCGGCCGGCGGGCACGTCTACTCCCCGGCCCTCACGGACTTCGTCGTCATGGTCGACCAGACCAGCCAGATGTTCATCACGGGGCCGGACGTGATCAAGACCGTCACCGGCGAGGACGTCAGCATGGAGGAGCTCGGCGGCGGCCGGACCCACAACACCAAGTCGGGCAACGCGCACTACCTCGCCACCGACGAGGAGGACGCCATCAACTACGTCAAGACCCTGGTGTCCTACCTGCCGCAGAACAACCTCGAGGACCCGCCCGCGTTCCCCGTCGACCACGAGGAGGGGCTGGTCAACCGGCAGGTCAACGACCTCGACCGTGAACTCGACACGCTGATCCCTGACAGCCCGAACCAACCGTACGACATGCACGAGGTGATCACCCGGGTGCTGGACGACGGGGAGTTCTGCGAGGTGCAGGAGCTATTCGCGCCGAACATCGTGGTCGGCTTCGGTCGCCTCGAGGGTCACAGCGTCGGCATCGTCGCCAACCAGCCGCTGCACTTCGCCGGCTGCCTCGACATCGACGCGTCGGAGAAGGCGGCCCGCTTCGTCCGCACCTGCGACGCGTTCAACGTGCCGGTTCTCACCTTCGTCGACGTGCCCGGTTTCCTGCCCGGCACCGATCAGGAGTGGAACGGCATCATCCGCCGCGGCGCAAAGCTGATCTACGCCTACGCCGAGGCCACCGTCCCGCTGGTCACCGTGATCACTCGCAAGGCCTACGGCGGGGCCTACGACGTGATGGGCTCCAAGCACCTCGGCGCCGACCTCAACCTCGCCTGGCCGACCGCGCAGATCGCCGTGATGGGGGCTCAGGGTGCGGTCAACATCTTGTACCGCAAGGAACTCAAGGGACATCGCGAGCCCGACGCCCGCCGCTCCGAGCTGATCACCGAGTACGACGACGAACTGGCCAATCCCTACATCGCCGCCGAACGAGGTTACGTCGACGCGGTGATCCAGCCCCACGAGACCCGCTCGGAGATCGTCCGGGTGATGCGCCTGCTGCGCACCAAGCGCGAGACCTTGCCGCCCAAGAAGCACGGGAACATCCCCCTGTGAGCACCGAGCCGAGCGATGAGTCCGGCCGCGAACCGAGTCCGCAGCTGCGAATCCTCCGTGGTCGCCCCACCGACGCCGAGCTGGCGGCGTTGGTCGTCACGCTGCAGAGCCTGGGTGCCGCCGAGCCGGAGCCCGAGTCACCCCGCAGCGGCTGGGCGGCGTACTGGCGCAACCACCGACCGCACCTCCAGCCGGGGCCGGACGCCTGGCGGCACTCGCTCCGCGGATGACCGGGCTGACCTCGACGCCGACCGCGACAGTCCGCGCCGCCCGGGCGGCCACCTATGTGATCTTCGGTCTGAACGGGCTGGTCTTCGCCAGCTGGGCGGCGCGGGTGCCGGCGGTGGCCGAGATCTTGCGTCTCGACCCGGGAGCGCTCGGCCTGCTGCTGCTGATGACCGGGCTCGGCTCGGTGATCGGGCTGCCGCTGGCCGGCCGGATCATCACCCGGCTCGGTACGGCGCAGACCATCCGCTGCGCCTGGGCGATGATCGCCTCGGCCCTGAGCGTGGTCGCGATCGCCCTGCACCAGGACCAACTGCTGCCGACCGGCGCGGCGCTGTTCATCCTCGGGTTCGCGATCGGCGTCTGGGACGTGTCGCAGAACATCGAGGGCGCCGAGGTGGAACGCCGGCTGGGCTACACGATCATGCCGCGCTTCCACGCGGCGTTCAGCGGTGGCGCGTTCGTCGGTGCCCTGGTCGGTGCGCTGTTCGGTCGGATCGGGGTCTCGCTGTCGGTGCACCTGGCGATCATCGTTGTGGTCGGCTCGGTGATCGCCGTCGTGTGCGCTCGCCGGTTCCTGCCCGCGGGGGACGCCGCGCACGACGTCGGGGCCAGCAGCGACGGCGCCCCGGCGAGGTCGGGGTGGCTGGAGCCGCGCACGCTGGTGATCGGTCTGGTCGTGCTGGGCGCCGCGTTCACCGAGGGCTCGGCCAACGACTGGCTGGCGAAGGCGGCCGTCGACGGGCTCGGGGCCAGCCAGGCGGTCGGTTCGGCGCTGTTCGCCGTGTTCGTCCTGGCCATGACCGCGTTCCGTTTCGCCGGCAGCAACCTGGTGGACCGGCTCGGCCGGGTCACCACCGTCCGGATCTGCCTCACCGCCTCGCTGATCGGACTCGTGGTCTTCGTGTTCTCCCCGGACCTGGTCGTGGCGGCGATCGGGGCGGTCTTCTGGGGTGTCGGGGCCGCCCTGGGTTTCCCGTTGGGGATGTCCGCCGCGGCCGACGACCCGGTCCGCGCGGCCGCCCGCGTCTCGGTGGTCTCCACCATCGGATACGGCGCGTTCCTGCTGGGTCCACCGGTGCTTGGTCTGCTCGGTGACATGGTCGGCGTCCGCCGTTCGCTGCTGCTGGTCGGGGCCGTGGTGGTGCTGTCGCTGCTCACGGTCCCGGCGATCCGGCCACCCACGACCGAAGCGGGCGGTGCACGCCGCTGACCCGCGGTCGACCTCACTAAGGTGGTCGGGTGCAGGTACCCGTCCGTCCCGTCGACGTGATCGCCGACCAGTACGTCACCGACAGCGCGATCCAGAGCCCCGAGCTCGCGACCTACCTGGGCGTGCCGGGCCACGACCACCTCTGGAGCGACTACAGCCCCGACGGGTACGCAACGCGTGTCGCCCACGTCCGAGAGACCATCGCCGCGCTGCACGGGGCCGTGCCGACCGACGACCGAGAACGTGGCCAAGGAGGCGATGCTCGAACGGCTGTCACTGGAGGTCGAGCTCTACGACGCGCACATCAGCCGCAGTCAGGTGAGCGTCATCGCCGGGCACGCGCAGGAGATCCGCTCGACGTTCGACCTGATGCCGACCGACACCGCCGAGGCCTGGTCCAACATCGCCGAGCGGCTACGCACCGTGGACCAGGCCCTGGCGCAGGTGACCCGGACGCTCGCCGCCGAGGCCGATGACGGGAACGTCTCGGCCGTTCGCCAGATCCGCGGGACGATCGAGCAGATTGACACCTGGACCGGCCGGACGGGCAGTGCCGACTTCTTCGCCGGCCTGGTGGCCCAGGTCCCCGTAGCCGAGGGTGCGGAGCTTCGGGCGACGGTGGCCAGGGCTGCCGACCAGGCCCGGACGGCGTTCGACGGCTTCGCCCGCTGGCTGCGTACCGAGCTGGCTCCCAAGGCGCCCCGGCTGGACGCGGTCGGTGAGGAGCGTTACGCCCTGAACAGCCGGGCGTTCCTGGGCGCCCGGATCGACCTGGCGGAGACCTACGCCTGGGGCTGGGCCGAACTCGAACGGATCCAGTCCGAGCAGCGTCGGATCGCCCGTGACCTGACCGGGGATGACGACATCAAGGCCGCCTGCGCTGCCCTCGACGCTGACCCCAGCCGTCGGATCGCCGGCGCCGAGGCCTTTCGCGACTGGATGCAGGGGCTGGCCGACCAGGCGCTTGCCGAGCTCGCCGGCACCCACTTCGACATCCCGGAGCCGATCCGTCGGATCGAGTGCTGCCTCGCCCCGACCCACGACGGTGCGATCTACTACACCGATCCCACCGAGGACTTCAGTCGGCCGGGCCGGATGTGGTGGGCCGTGCCAGAGGGTATCGACACCTTCTCGACGTGGAAGGAGGTGACGACCGTCTACCACGAGGGGGTTCCCGGTCATCACCTCCAGGTCGGCCAGAACGCGTACCGTTCCGACCTGCTCAACCGCTGGCAGCGAAAGCTCTGCTTCGTCTCCGGCCACGGCGAGGGCTGGGCGCTCTACGCCGAGCGGCTGATGGACGAGCTCGGCTATCTCGCCGACCCCGGCGACAAGATGGGCATGCTCGACGCGCACGCCTTCCGAGCGGCCCGGGTGATCATCGACATCGGCATGCACCTGCAGCTGGAGATCCCGCCCAACGCGACGGGGTTCCGGGTCGGGCAGCGCTGGACTCCCGAAGCGGGCTTGGAGTTCCTGCTGTCGGTGTGCGCCAGCGACGAACCGACGTTGATCTTCGAGCGGGACCGCTACCTCGGCTGGCCGGGCCAGGCGCCGTCGTACAAGATCGGCGAGCGGATCTGGCTGGAGGCGCGCGAGGACGCCCGGCGTCGCCAGGGTGCCGACTTCGACCTCCGACGCTTCCACTCCGACGCCCTCAACCTCGGGGCGCTCGGGCTCGACCCGCTGCGGGCCGCACTGGCCCGGATCTGACGGCGTCCCCCGTGAGGGTGCGGCTCGTGCTGGCCTCCGCCTCCCCAGCCCGGCTCGCCACCCTGCGCGCCGCCGGCCTCGACCCCGAGGTGGTGGTCTCCGACGTCGATGAGTCGCTGGTCACCGGCGTGCAGCCGGCCGAGCTCGCCGCGGAACTGGCCCGTCGCAAGGGTGGGGCCGTGGCCGCCCGGCTCGGTGACCACGCGGCCCTGGTCGTCGGCTGCGACTCGGTGCTGGAGCTCGACGGCGAGGTGCACGGCAAACCCCACGACCCGCGTACGGCGTCCGCCCGTTGGCGCACCATGCGCGGCCGCTCCGGTGTCCTGCACACCGGCCACCACGTCCGTCTCGGTGACGCGTCGATCACCCGTGGTGCCGCCACCACCGTGCACTTCGCGGACCTCAGCGACCTCGAGATCGACGCCTACGTGGCGACCGGGGAACCGCTGGAGGTGGCCGGCGGCTTCACGATCGACGGGCTCGGCGGAGCGTTCGTCACCCGGATCGAGGGTGATCATCACAACGTGGTCGGGGTCAGCCTGCCGTTACTCCGCACCATGGTGGCCGAGCTGGGCGTGAGCTGGACCGACCTCTGGGCGCGAGCGTAGGACCTTACCCGCGATCGACGGCGACTACCGCGACTACCGCGACTACCGCTCGACCATGCCTTGCGCCCTCGAACACCCCAGATATCAGCTGTTCGAGGGATCAACGTGTGTTCCGACGCCAGAACGCGTCGCTCGTTCCGCCTCACCGAACCGCACCGCGAGCACGGCCATCGGCAGCACGACGACACCCGCGATCACACCCAGGGCAGGGAAACCCGCCAGGTCCATCACCACGCCCGAGAGAGCCGAGGAGCCCGCGGCGGCCAGGTTCATGATCGCGTCCGTCGCCCCCTGCATCGACGTGCGGGACCCGACCGGGACCGACTCGGTGAGCAGCGTCGACCCGCCGATCATTCCCGCCGACCAGCCCAGGCCGAGGAGGCCGAGCGCCACCGACATGGGGACGAAGCGGGCCGTGCCCGAACTCGCCGCGACGGCCAGGGCGGCGGCGAAGACCACCACCGCGACCAGCACCACCCCGCGGGCGCTGACCTTGTCGGTCAGCCAGCCGAAGAGAGGGCTGGCGCCGTACATGCCGAGGACGTGGAAGCTGATCACCAGACCCACCAGGCTGAGGCTGAAGCCGTCGTGGAACATGTGCACGGGCGTCATCACCATCACCCCCACCATCACCGTGTGCGAGCAGGTGATCGCGACCACCGCGAGCACGGTGACCGGATTGCGGAGGGACCCGCGCAACGCGGCCAGCAGACCCAGGGGCGCGACGCCGGACGCCGCGGGAGCGGTGCCGGACGTCGCGACCGGGCGCAGGCCGATACCGATCACCGCCGCGGCGAGAGCAAAGGCGGTGAAGCTGAACAGGTACGGGCCGGTGAGCGGTTCCAGGCCCAGGCGTCGGCCGAGATCGGACCCCACCTGGGAGAGATTCGGGCCCGCGACCGACCCCAGCGTGGTCGCCCACAAGACGAACGACATCGCGCGGGCGCGGTAGGCGAGGCTGACTGTCTCGGTCGCGGCGAAGCGGGCCTGCAGGCCTGCCGCGGTCGCCGCGCCGAAGAAACCGAACCCCAGGAAGAGCAGCGGAACCACCTGTGTCGCGACCGCGGTGAAGATCATCACGACCCCGACCGCGGCGAGCATGTACCCCACCCCGAGACCCCAGCGACGGTCGCGGCGACCCGCCAGCCGGGCGAGCGGGATGGCCCACACCCCGGCGCCGAGTACCGCCGCCGTCTGCGCGAAGCCGGCGAAGGCCGTGGTGCCGCTCAACCGCTCGGCCAGCAGGCCGCCGACGGCGATCCCGCTGGCCACCCCGACCCCGGCCAGCAGCTGGCTGGCGACCAGCACCCCGATCCGGGACCGGCCCGGGCTCGGGGTCGTTGCGGGGTCGGCGGATCCGGAGCTCACAGACCCCAGTCTCACCCGGCCCGGGCGCCAGGGGAGAATCGGTGAGGTGACGGCGGCCTTCGACTCCATCTCGGCCGGCGAGCTGCGGTCCCGGGGCAGCCTGAAGTGGAGCCTGTTCCCCGACACCATCGGCGCCTTCGTGGCCGAGATGGACTTCGGGACCGCCCCGGTGATCACTAAGGCCCTGCACGCAGCGGTCGACGCGCAACAGTTCGGCTACCTGCCGACCGCCCTCGCCGACGAGCTCGGGTTCGCCTGCGCGGCCTGGCAGCGCGACGCGTACGGCTGGGAGGTCCCTGCCGGCGACGTCCACCCGCTGCCCGACGTGATCAAGGGTCTGGAGGTGGCGATCGAGCACTACTCCGCGCCCGGCTCCAAGGTCATCGTGCCGACACCGGCCTACATGCCCTTCCTCACCGTGCCGAGCGCGCTGGGCCGGGAGATTCTCGAGGTTTCGTTGGCCCTCGTCGACGGGACCTACCGGATGGGCTTGGAGGCGCTGGACGCCGCCTTCGTCGCGGGGGGTGGGCTGCTGGTGCTCTGTAACCCCTACAACCCGGTCGGCCGGGTCTTCGACGAGACCGAGCTGACGGCGATCAGCGAGGTGGTCGAACGGCACGGCGGCCGGGTGTTCGCCGACGAGATCCACGCACCCCTGATCTTTCCGGGTCGCACCCACGTGCCGTACGCCTCGATCTCGGCCGTCACCGCCAACCACAGCGTCACCGCCACCTCGGCCTCCAAGGCCTGGAACCTGCCCGGTCTGAAGTGCGCGCAGCTGATCGTCACCAACCACGCCGATCGGGCCACGTGGGACGAGATCGCCATGATGGCCAGCCACGGGACGGCCAACCTCGGGGTGGTAGCGAACGTCGCCGCGTACACGCAAGGACGGCCCTGGCTGGACGGCGTCCTGGACTACCTCGACGGGTCGCGCATCCTGCTCGCCGACCTCCTCGCCGAGCACCTGCCCGAGGTGGGCTACTGCGCGCCCGAAGGCACCTACATCGGCTGGCTGGACTGTCGCGAGCTCGGCCTGGAGGACCCTGCGACCTTTTTCCGTGAGCGGGCCGGGGTGGCCCTCACCGACGGGGTGAGCTGTGGGACGCCGGGATTCGTGCGAATGATCTTCGCCACCCCGCGCCCGATCCTGCAGCAGGCCATCCGGCAGTTGGCCACCGCGCTGGCCGCACGCTGACCGCTCAGGATCCCGACGCGTCCCCGCCGTCGTCCTCCGCCGGCGCACGGTCCCCCTCCGGCCGGGGCCGCCGTCGCGTCTGGTCCCGGTAGCGGATCAGCCAACCCGCCCGACTGCGCTCGTTCTGCTCCAGGTCGAGCTGGGCGACCACCTGTTCGACCGCGCCCAGCACCGAACCCTGCAGCATCCACAGATCGGGCTGGCTCCGCGGGTCGACGTCGAGCAGCACCAGCTCGGTGAGCACGGCACGGGTCTCGCGGACGATCTCCAGGGTCCGCTCGAGGAGCTGGTCGACCCGGTCGACGTTGCCGCCGCCGAACTCGACACTCACCAGATCGCCGAAGCAGCGCAACGCGTCGCTGACGTCCTCGACGACCACGGAGAAGGCGCGCCGCAGCTCCACCGAGCTGTCCCATCCCGACCCGGCCGCGAGCACCTCACGACCGACCAGGGCGAGCAGCAGCCGCTCGGCCGACAACGCGTGATCCAACCGGTCGAGCGCGGCCCGCAGGCCGGGGTGGACCTTGGCCGCGGTCAGGGCCCGGGGGTTGAGCCGGCGGCTCAGCTCCACCTTCTGCACGCTCTCGACCGCCAACCCGATGTCGGCATCGATGTCGTCCAACCAGGCCCGCCAGGCAGCCACCTCGTCGGGCTGCGGCGCCCGGTCGGCCAGGGTCAGGGCCACCTCGTCCAACAGCGCCGCCTGCGACCGGGCCACCCGGCGGACGGCCGTGGTCGCCCGGGCACTGGGGATCGACACCGGCAGCACCAGGCTGAACCCGATCCCGACCATGGTGCCGATCACGGTGTTGACCACGCGCACCTCGGCGGCGAGCTCGGGCGAGCTCGCCGACACCGCGAGGATCAGCATCGCGCTGATCGGCGCCTCCAGCGTCTGTTCGCCCAGACGCAGCACCTTGGCCAGCAGCAGTGACGCGGCGATGACCGCGCCGAGGCTCCACCACGACAACCCGATCCAGGTGGAAATCCCGACCGCGACCAGCACCCCGGTCAGCACGGCACCGACGCGGACCAAGCCCATCTGCAGGGTCCCGACCGTGGACGCCTGGACCACCAGCAGCGCGGTCAGCGAAGCGGTCAGGTCGAGGATCCCGGGCGAGACCGCGTCGGCAACCAGATAGGCCAACACCGCGGCAGCGGCGAGCCGGGCGGTCTGGACGGCGAACGGGCGCAGGCGTCCGGGCAGGTCCGCCCAGGCGGTCGGGTGCGAGGGCCACACGAGCCACAGCAGCCGGCGCGCGCTCGATCGGGCACGGACCGGCAGCCGATCGAGCCACGCCGCCACGGCACTGTCCTACCGCAGCCGGGGCATGCCCGTCACCGGGAGGCCCGCATCACCGTGAGGCCGCTGACGTCGCCTCGACCCGTAAAGCTGCCCCGCCAGCCGTCACCGGCGAAGGTCAACGTGGCGGTGGCTCCGTCGACCCGCTCGCCGGTGATCGTGAACCCGGTGGTCGGCAGCGCCCGCCGGAGGTACGCCGCCAGCTGCACCGCCGACGGGGCCCCGGTCACCAACGTCACGGTGTTCTTCTGGTCCGACGCGGTGGTGATCGAGGTGACCCGGGGGATGGAGAGGTCCTGCGGACCGTCCGCAAAGCCCAGCTGGGCCAAGGTGATGCCGTCGGCCGGCACCTGCAGCGGGGACGCGGGACCCGGCGACGCCGCTGGGTCGGTTGTGCTCGAGCCGGACGGCGGGGTCGACGGGGCCTCCGCCACCCCGCCCGCCGCGCATCCGGCCAGCAGCCCCGCCAGCACGGCGGCGGTCGCCGCCCGCCTCACGGTTCGTCCTCGCCGGTGCACCCGCACAACCTAAGGCGCTGGTCCGCATCCTCCTCGCCCCGGACCGCACGCCGGCCGTTGCGGAGCGTCCGTGACCGGGTGGATAGTGCTGGGGACACGCGGACGGAGCAGGCGATGGATCGGTGGTCTGACCCCGAGTGGCTCACGCTGCGACTCGGTCCGCTCTGGGCACTGAGCGCCCTCACCGGCCGCTGCCGGTTCGACGCCGACGAGCAGCGTGCGTTCTGGGACTGCGTGAGCGAGGTCGCCACCGCCTCGAGCGGACTGAGCCGTACGCTGCTGGCCGCGATGGCGTCCGACCGGCGCTGGCTGTTCGACGAGTTCGAGCTGGACGGTCGATCCATCGTCTCCGGGTTCAACGCCGTGACCACCCTGCTGGAGCGAGCCGGCCGCGAGACGTCAGCGGATGTTCGGCAGATGCTGCTGCGCGTGGGTCGCGAGTTCGCGCGGGCCCGAGGTCCGTTCGGCCGCCGGATCACCATCGAGGACCAGCAGACCCTGCTGCTGATGGAGCAGCTGCTGCAGTCCAGCACCGAGACCGCCGACGACAACCCGCTGAACTCCCACCGGGCGATCTGACCGGCCCGGCCCCGGCGTCGGCTCGGCGGACGGGGTCGCCCCGTCCGTCCGCGGTAGCCTCGAGCCGTTATGTCTGCCCAGCCTGACTCCCTCGAGTCGACGCCCGGTCCGCCGGTGCCCGGCGTGGCATCGACGTCCGGGACGCACGACCCCGCTCCCCGACGGCCGTCCCGGGCGCCCCCGGCGGTCCGTGCCGTGCGGCCGCGGCAGTGGGTGAAGAACCTGCTCGTGCTGGCCGCCCCGCTCGCGGCGGGGAGCATCGGCACCCCCAGCGTGCTCGCCGGGGCCGCGCTGGCGTTCCTCGCGTTCTGCCTGGCCAGCTCGGCGGTCTACCTCGTCAACGACGTCCGCGACGTGGCCGAGGACCGGCTGCATCCACGCAAGCGCTTCCGCCCGATCGCGGCGGGCGAGCTCAAGGTGCCGGCAGCGCTGCTCCTCGCGGTCCTCACCGCAGCGGCCGGGTTGGCGATCGGCTTCTCCACCTCGCGGCTGCTGGGCGTGGTGCTGGTTGTCTACCTCGCGCTGCAGCTGCTGTACTCCGGCTTCCTCAAGCACCTGCCCGTGGTCGACCTCGCCATGGTCGCCAGCGGCTTCCTGCTCCGCGCCATCGCCGGGGCGGTGGCGGTCGGGCTCCCGCTCAGTCAGTGGTTCCTGCTGGTCGCCTCGTTCGGCTCGCTGTTCATGGTCGCCGGCAAGCGCTACTCCGAGCTGCGGGCCCTCGGCGCCGACGCCGGGACGCGGCGGTCGCTGGAGCGCTACTCCACCTCCTACCTGCGGTTCACCTGGATGCTGGCGGCCGCGACGGTGATCATGTCCTACTGCCTGTGGGCGTTCGAGAATCCGGAGGGCGTAGCGGTCGGACCGTGGACCAAGATCTCGATCGCCCCCTTTACCCTCGGTCTGTTGCAGTACGCCCTCAAGATTGACTCCGGGGAGGCCGGCGAGCCCGAGGACGTCGTCCTGCACGACCACGTGCTGCAGGTGCTGGGGCTGATCTGGCTGGTGCTCATCGTGGCGGCGGTCTACGTCAATTGAGGAGCCGTTCATGAGCGATGACTTCCCGGGAGGCGAGCAGCAGATCAGGCCGATCGACAGCCAGACCCAGGTGTTGCCCGTGCCCTCGTCGCCGACCCAGCTCGCCGGCTGGGGACGGGCGAACGGGTCGACCGCCCACCTGACCACCGTCGAGTCCGTCCAGGGCGTCGTCGCGGCCCTGCGTTCCGCGCCGGCGCGGGGGGTCACGGCCCGCGGGCTGGGCCGGAGCTACGGCGACGCCGCCCAGAACGCCGGTGGCACGGCGCTCGACCTCACCGGCCTCAACAAGATCCTGCGGGTGGACGCCGCGGGCGAGACGCCGACCGTCCACGGTCAGGCCGGGGTCAGCCTGGACGCCCTGATGAAGGCGCTGCTGCCGTTCGGGCTGTGGATCCCGGTGCTGCCCGGCACCCGGCAGGTGACCATCGGAGGGGCCATCGCCGCCGACGTGCACGGCAAGAACCACCACACCGAGGGCAGCTTCGGCAACCACGTGCGGTCCGTGGAGCTGATCACCGCGGACGGCCAGGTGCGCACCCTGTCCCCCGAGGGTCCCGACCCCGATCTCTTCTGGGCGACCATCGGCGGCATGGGTCTGACCGGCGTCCTGGTGTCCGCCGTCGTCGCGCTGCACCGGACCGAGACCGCGTACTTCAGCGTCGACACCGACCGCACCGCCGACCTCGACGAGCTGATGAGCCGGATGAGCGACGGCGATGAGGACTACACCTACTCGGTGGCCTGGTTCGACGCGGTGACCACCGGCAAGCACCTCGGCCGGGCCGTGCTGACCCGCGGACGCGCCGCCACCCTCAGCGACCTCCCGCTCAAGCGCAGGCACGGAGCACTCGACTTCACGGCGCCGTCCTTCGGCACCGTGCCGGCCGTCTTCCCCAACAAGATGGTCAACAAGCTGACGGCGAAGGCGTTCAGCGAGATGTGGTATCGCAAGGCCCCAAAACACCGGGTCGGAGAAATCCAGAACATCACCCAGTTCTTCCACCCGCTCGACATCGTGTCGCAGTGGAACCGGGTCTACGGGCCCAACGGGTTCCTGCAGTACCAGTTCGTGGTGCCGTTCGGAGCCGAGGACACCTTCGCCCACGCCGTCGAGATCATCGCGAACTCGGGTCACCAGTCGTGCCTCAACGTGCTCAAGCGCTTCGGCCCCGGGAACCCCGCCCCGCTGTCGTTCCCGATGCCCGGGTGGACCCTGACGGTCGACCTGCCCATCGAGGAGGGCCTGGACACCCTCTGCAACACCCTCGACGAGCTGGTGGTCGGCGAGGGCGGCCGCGTCTACCTGGCCAAGGACAGCCGGCTCGCAGCGGCGACGTTCCGGGCGATGTACCCCCGGCTCGACGACTTCCTGAGTGTCCGCCACCGCGTGGACCCGCAGCGCGTCTTCACCTCTGACCTGGCCCGCCGCCTCGAGCTGGCCTGAACCCGACGGGAGTTTCTCGTGATCGACGCGCTCGGTGCGCCCCAGACCCTGCTGCTGCTCGGCGGTACCTCGGAGATCGGGCTGGCCATCGCCCACCGGTACGCCGCCGTCCGGCCGTTGCGAGTGATCCTGGCCGCCCGACCCGGCGACCGCCGCACGGCGGCCGCGACCGGCCTCGTCGAGGTCGGCTGCCGCGTCACCGAGGTCGATCTCGACGCCCGCGACCACGACAGCCACGCAGCCACGATCGAGGCGGCGTTCGCCGAGGGTGACGTCGACGTGGCGGTGGTCGCCTTCGGCCTGCTCGGCGACCCGGAACGGGCCTGGACCGACCCCGAGCTCGCCCTGGAGCTGGCCGAGGTCAACTATGCCGCCCCCGTGCACCTCGGGGTCCTGCTGGCCACCAAGCTCAAGGCCCAGAGCCACGGCGTGATCGTCGCGCTCTCCAGCGTGGCCGGCGAACGCGTCCGCCGCTCCAACTTCGTGTACGGCTCGACCAAGGCCGGGTTCGACGGGTTCTACCTCGGTCTGGGGGAGGCCCTGCGGGGCACCGGCGTCCGTACCCTGGTCGTCCGACCCGGCTTCGTCCGCACCAAGATGACCGACGGTCTGCCCGACGCGCCGCTGGCCGCTACCGCCGACCAGGTCGCCGAGGCCACCGTCGCCGCGGTGACCGAGAAGCGCGAACTGATCTGGGTGCCCCACACGTTCCGCTTCGTGATGTCAGGGCTGCGCCACGTGCCGCGTCCGTTGTTCCGCAAGCTGCCGCTCTGACCCGGGCGGCGGGTGCCGCACCGGCCCGGAGGTGAGCCGATCACCATGCCCACGACGAACGCGCGACCGCCACCGACCGCTGGGTGTACCACGCCATTGACACACGGAGCCCCGGTCGTGTAGCAATGAGGCAGTACACGTCAAAGGAGTCGTCATGGTCGGTCCCCTCATCCTCGCCACCCTGGTTCTGGTCGCCGGTCTGGTCGGGCTCGTCGTCCTCGTGGTCCGACTGGCCCGCTCGACTCCGCTGGCGGCGCCGCCGCCCCAGCCCGCTTCGCCACTCAGCGCGGCACAGACCAGGCCCTACGTGGACCGTGCGCTCCGCCAGGCCCGGCTCCGGGCCCTGGTCTGCGTGGGCGTCGCTGCCGTTGCCCTGGTCGTCGGGCTCCGGATCGAGGCGCTCCGACCCGACCTGCTGGGTCTGCCGTCCGCCCTCACCCCCGGTCTGGCGGCCGCGGTTGCGTTGCTGGTGTACGCCTGGTTACCGACCCCGCCGAGCGCAGTCGAGTCCGGCGGGACCGTCAGCGCTCCCTTGACCCCGCGGTCCGCGACCAGCTTCGGGACTCGGGCGGTCTTTACCGTCCCGACCGCAGTCGCCGTCGTCTTCCTCGGCTTCCTGGCCTGGGCCGGGGCCGTCGCCGGCCCCGATGAGCTGGGCCGATTCCGCGAGTTCCCGCTCAGTGGACGCGACTGGAGCGCCGCCGCCGGTCCGTTCCCCGGCTCCTACTACGGCCTCCCGCTCGCGGGAGTCACCGTGCTGCTCGCCGCCGCCACCCTCGCGGCCCTGCGCCGGGTGGCTCTCACCCCCGTACTGCCGGTGGCGGGGCTCGACCTGGTCGACCGGGCCTGGCGCGAGGTGTCGACGCGCATCATCGTGCGGATCTCCACCGCGGCCCTGCTCGGCTACGTCGGCGGTAGCCTGCTCTTTGCCGGCGGTGCCATCCGAAGCGCGTCCAGCACCGCGTTCCTCACCACCGGGCACCGCTCGATCCTGGAGCCGGCGGGGGTGGTGCTGCTCGGGTGCGGGTTGCTGACGGTGGTCGCCGGGGTCGCGGTGGCGATGCTGGCCGTGCTGGCGGCCGTGACGCTGCGCTCGGCCCTGCCGATGGCAGTGGCCGGCACACCCAGGGCTGCCGTCACCGGTCCACCCACCTCCCGATGATCACCGTCGACAGCGGGACCGCCGTCCCGCCCTACGAGCAGATCAGGAGCCAGCTCAACGACCGGATCCGGGCGGGTGAGCTCGCCGCCGGGAGTCGGCTACCGTCCATCCGTCAGCTCGCGGGCGACCTGCGGGTGGCCGCCGGGACCGTCGCTCGGGCGTACGGCCAGCTCGAGGCCGCGGGCCTGATCGAATCCAGCCGGACCCACGGGACCCGGGTGCGGCCCGATCAGTCCCTCGACGACGACATCCGCCGCGCCGCGGCCCGATTCGTCGGCGTGGCCCGTCGATCCTCGACCGATCTCGGTGACGCTCTCGGCCTGATCCGGGCGGAGTGGGCACATCGAGCCGACAGTTCTGGCGGGTGATCACTGCGCACGGTGTAACCACTCGACGCTGCTCGGATACCCGAGCCGTTCACGGGACCGAGGTAGGGTCCGACGGCGATGAGCACTCGACGCCAGCACGTCTCTGCGGCTCCGTGGCAGGGATTCCTGCGCGGGGTCCGGGTGGTCGTACTGGGCGGGGTGTCGATGCTGCTGGCATCCGGCGCGCACCTGCCCGGCGGCGGTCAGCTGTCGTCCGCCGGCGTGGTGGTGGTCAGCGGCTTCGTGCTGGGTCTGGTGGCTGCTGTGGTCACCGCGCGACGGTGCCGGCTCCCGGTCCTGCTGCTCGTCCTCGGCGTCGAGCAGGTCGGATCGGCCGTGGTCCGGCTGGCCTCACCGCGGGGCCCTCCGCTTCCGTTCTGACCCGTCGGCTGCCGATACTTGCGCAGCCACGTCCTGCTCCGCGCGAGTCCCGCCACCCCTGAGGGTGCCGTGGCGTACCTCGCCCACTCCTCCGCCCGGCGGCCTTCTCGGCCCGACCTCGTGCCCCGAGACGTACCGCCACCCTCGTCTGATTGGACACGTCGTGAAGCCTCGATCTCACCGTCCCACCCGCCTACGGTCCGGCCGGCCCCGGATCGGGGTCCGGCTGCTGGCTATGACCACCACGGCCCTGCTGGCCTCGGCCGTCGCCGCATCCACCGCGCAAGCCCACGTCCGGGTGATTCCCGATGCCACCACCACCGGGTCGTTCAGCGCGTTGACGTTCCGGGTTCCGAACGAGTCCGCGACCGCGGGGACGGTCAAGGTGGCCGTGCAGCTGCCGCAGGACGCACCCTTCCTCCACGTCAGCTCCAAGCCGGTCCCAGGCTGGACGGCGACGTCGACGCTGGAGAAGCTCCCCACCCCGGTCGACTCGGGCGGCACGACCATCACCAAGGCGATCCGCACGGTCACCTGGACCGCCGACCGCGGCACCCAGATCGCCCCGGGCCAGTACCAGGAGTTCTCGCTGTCGGTTGGTCCGCTGCCGTCGCCGCGCACGATCCTGCTGCCGGCGGTGCAGACCCTCTCCGACGGCACGGTGGTGAGCTGGGACCAGCCGACCCCGGCCTCCGGTGACGAACCAGACCACCCGGCTCCCGAACTCGTGGTGACCGCGGCCGCGGCCTCCGCCGGTCCCGCTGCTCCCGCCGATCCGGTGTCAGGGTCACCGGTCGAGCCGTCATCGGCGCAGTCGGCGTCGTCGGACACCATGGCTCGTTGGCTGGGCGGCGCTGCGCTGGTGGTGGCACTGGTCGGCTTGGCGGTCGCCGTGGCGGGACGCCGCCGCGGGGTGCGCGCGTGAGGTGGCGGCTCGGTCGGCGGCTGTCGCTGGGAGCGAGCTGAGCGTCGTCGGCCTGCTAATGGTGGCGGCGCCGGCCCAAGCCCATAACGCGCTGTCGTCACCGGACCGAACGGGCCGGCTCGTCCGGCGCACCGCGACTGGTCGACACCGCCCGCTGCGTACCCCGACGGCGCGCCGCGCGCACGCATCCCTTCGCGCGGTCACGCACCGCCGCGCGGTCACGCACCCCTCCGGGCGGTCACGCACCCCTCCGGTGCCCACGCATCCCTTCGCGCGGTCACGCACCCCTCCGGTGCCCACGCACCCCGCCGCGCGGTCACGCACCCCTCCGGTGCCCACGCACCTGCAGGAACCGGTGCGTCAGTGCCTTAAGGGTGCGTCGCTGCGAGGAAAGCGAGCGCCCGGAACGCGAGCGCCGGACCGCTGTCGTCCGCCGGGCGTAGTCCCGTACAGCCCTCACGCACCTCCGCGCGGCGTCGCCCCGGGACGGGCCCGCCGGCCGAGTCGGCTTCGCGCCACGATCACCGTGCCGGTGGCGGATGTCTGACGGCGGACGTCACCCGCCACGCCACGGTGTAGTCACCGGCGGGCGAACCGCCAGTCACCTCCCGCGTCACGGTGGTGTCGACCAGTCGCGGTGTCGCCGATCACCTCTGATCCCCCACCCGCCGCCAACTCGTCCGTGGACACCACCTGAGCGGAACGTCTCCGTCGAACCGCATCGCCGTGTGGTACCTGGTCGTCCTGACGGCGTCGGGATCCGCTTCTCCCGCGGAGTTCGCCCTGCGGTGGTTCAACATCGCGGTGACCCGTCGACCGGGCAGGATAGGGGGATGGGCGAGATGCGGAACGGGACCGGTCGGGGAGCGTTCACGTTCACCCGATCCCGGGTCATCGCGGTCATCGCGGTCATCGTGCTCGCCGCGGTGGGGGTGGCGCTGCCGTACCTGACGCTGGGGTACGAGGACTTCGCCTCGC
>JBPCRP010000056.1:0-8380 GCA_050996715.1 Propionibacteriaceae bacterium | reverse complement strand
GTGCCGCTCGCCGGTGGTCAGGGACGCAGGCCCTTGGGCATCGGTCGGAACAGGTCGATCATCCCGACGACGACGAACAGGGCGCCGATGCCGGTCAGCAGCCAGGTGCCGATGCCGAGTAGCTCGTTCATGTTGTTCTCTCTTCTGGTTCGGTTGGTCAGTTGATGGCTTCGGCGAGCACGGGTGCCAGTGCCAGTGCCTCGGTCGTGGTCAGGTGGACGTCGTCGCCCCGGACGGGCGTGCTGCCGACGAAACCGGGTCACCGGCCCTCGGAGGTGCAGAACCACCGCGAGGTGTCGATGAAGCACGCCGGACCAGGTGCGGCCGGCCGACCGCGGCGCTCTTCGGCTGCTCACCCGGGACGTTCGCGTGCCGCGCGGTCACCAGGCCACGACCTTCACGGCCTCGGTCTTGTCCAGCAGCGCGATCGGGTGGCTGCTCGTATCGGCCACGATCCGTCCCGTGCAGAGATTGTGCTGACGCAGCGTGGCGGCGATCAGCGGCACGGTCCTAATGTCGGTGTCCTCGTCGTCGTGCATCAAGATGATGTCGCCGTCCTCGGCCCCCTTGATGGCGTCGTCGACCTCGTAGGCGGTCTTGCCCGTCCAGTCGTTGGTGTCCAGCGTCCACAGCGTCTCGGGCTGGTCCTGCGACAGCGCGAACGCCGCGATGGTGTCGTTCGTCTCGCCGTACGGTGGGCGGAAGAGGGTCGGGCGGGCGCCGGTGACGGCCTCGATCAGATCTGCGTTGTCGGTGATTTCCCGCTTCGCTGCGGCGAGCGGCAGGTCGAGCAGGTGGGGATGGGTCACGCTGTGGTTGCCGACCATCTGGCCGTCGGCGACCAGGGCGCGAACCGCGTCCGGATTCTTTTCGACGTGCTCCCCGGTCAGGAAGAACGCCGCGTGCAGTCCGTAACGTCGCAGCAGGTCGGAGGTGGCCGCGGTGTACGGCGTCGGCCCGTCGTCGTAGGTCAGGGCGACGTAGCCGCTGCAGACCCCCGGGGTGGAATGATCCACCGCGCCGGTGCCGATCCGGGCGACGGCCTGCACCGTCGGCAGGTCGGTCGCCGGAAACAGGTTGCCCACCGACAGCAGCGCCACCGTGGCCACCGCGACGGCTCCGGCGACCCGGAACCCGGCCAGCCGGAGCTTCCCCAGCAGGCCGCGCTTGAACGCCTCCGCTCGGTACTGCAGCCCCCAGCGGTCCTTGTGCCGGCCGCGGAGCAGGTCGATCGGCGCCTGCACCCAGGCGGCGGTGAACCAACCTGCCCGTAGCCAGGCGAAGACCTCGGACGGGAAGATCAGAAAGGCGAACAGCACGTCGGCCTTGTCCCGGTGGGGGATGCGCAGGGCGTGCTTGATCTGCACCACGACGAAAAACAGGGGGACGGCGACCCACCACAGCCACTGGAAGTTCAGCCGCCCGACCAGGCACAGGGCCAAGATCACCGTGACCCACAGGTAGCGGGCGACGGCAGAGAACATCCCGGAGAGCTGCTGGAACCAGTCGACCCTCGTCAGCGGGTTGAGGCCGATCTTGATCAGGTCCTCGATCGTGCCGACCTGCCACTTCATCCGCTGACCCCACAGCGCCTTGACGGTCTTCATGGAGTCGGTGTAGGCCCGGACGGTGGGCGACACCTGACAGCGGTAGCCCAGCTCACGGATCCGATAGGTGAGCTCGAAGTCCTCCACCTGGCTGGTGTAGACCCAGGGCCCTTCCCGGTCGTCCAGCGCGGTCACCCGCCGCAGGGCCTCCCCAGAGATCGCGGCGCCGGTGCCCGCCAGGACCGAGGTCCAGCCGCGACGCAGCGCCGTGTCGGTCCAGCGCGAGAACTCCGCTCGCTGCAACCGGGTCAGGAAGTCGTTGCCCAGCATCGTGAACTTGCTCGACGAACCGCCGAGCGGAAGGCTGCGGATGGCCGCATTGCCGGCCCCCAGACGCCGCCGCCGTTGACCGGCTGCCGGGGCGGACAGCTGCTTCGCCTCGTCGAGCACGAACTCCTGCTCCCAGTCGCCGATGGCGTTGGGGGGCAGCACGGTGTCGGCGTCCAAGCACACCACCACATCGGCGTCCTGGGCGTAAAGCTGCCAGGCGCGGTTCAGCGCCTCCGACTTCTTGTGCTCCAGTCGCGGCAGCTCAAGTACGGTGACCGGAAAGCTGCGGGCCACCTCGGCCGTCTGATCGCTGCACCCGTTCGGAATGACGACGACCCGGTCGGGTACGCGTTCCTGACGGAGAACGGCCTCGATGGTGGCGGCGATACTGGCCTCTTCGTTATAGGCCGGAATCAGCGCGACGACGCGGCGCTCGGAACTCATGAAAATCTCCCCCGAAGATGAAAACCGTGGCGCGCACTAACCGGGCGCAACGCCAGCCGCACAGGGCTGCTCCGGAAAAGCTAGGTGGCTGTGGGAGCGAACCAACTGACTTTCGGCAGACCTGACGGAGTCCCAGGCATCCCGGGGGTGGGCGCTGAGGCAATCCGGAGGTTGGCGGTCAATCGGGGGTGCGGCATGATCGACATTCCTGGATCTCCGCCAGGATGTCGTGCAGGCTCGAGGCGGTTTTCCGGTCGCCACGTGCCGTCGAGATCGCCGAAGGTCGCCATGCCGATGCCCCCGCACACTCGACGAGTCGTGCTCGCCGGGATGCTGCCCGCTCTCGCTGCGGGCCTGGGGGCCGCCGGACCCCCCGCCACCGCCGCCGCGGACCGCCCACGGTGGCTGTCGGGCGCCGGGGATCCACAAGCCGCGCATGTCGCCGGTGGCGACTTTGGTCGCTGGCGGGGAGATCACACCAGCTTTGCCCGGATCTGGGCCGACGAGTCGCTCCCCACGATGGCGGGGGTGTGGATGCTCGATGGGTATCGCGCTGCGGGGTGGACCGGGACCCTCGACATCGCGTGCGGCGGTCCGCGCGACGGCCAAACCTGGAGTTCCGCGGCCGCCGGCGGCATGGACGCCACCTGGCGCGCTACCTGCCGCTCGGTCCGCGCCCACTGGGGCAACCTTCGTGCGGTGCACCTCAGCATGGCCCACGAGCTCAACGGCAGCTGGTATCCCTGGGCGGTGACCCGGAAGAACGTGACGAGCTTTCGAAACGCCTGGCGGCGGTGGTACGGCATCGTGGCCACCGAGCTCGTCGCCGAGGGCAAGAACGCCTTGGTCTGCCTCAGCCTGAACGCTGACACCCTCAGCGACGTCAGCGTGGCCGAGCTGTGGCCCGGCCCGGCGTACGTCGACGTGCTCGGCTGCGACTTCTACTCCGCCTGGCCCGACCTGACCACCGAAGCCGAGTGGGACTCCCATCGCCACGACACCACCGCCGACGGCTCGCCCCGCGGGATCGAGGCCTGGTTCGGCTACGCCCGATCGATCGGCAAGCCCCTGTCGTTCCCGGAGTGGGGCCTCAACCCGAACCTGGTCTCGGACAACCCGCTGTTCGTGCAGAAGATGCGGAACACCTTCGCTGCGCATGCCGGCAGCGATCCCCACCGGCCCGGCCCCGGTCAGGTCGCCGGGGAGGCGTACTTCAACGATCGGGCTCAGGGCCGGCTGTGGCCGTCGACGCTGGCGCCGAGGGCGGCGGCACGATATCAATCGCTCCGCTGGGGCATCTGACCGACGGACCCGTCACGAGGTGATGAGCACGCTGGAGGCAGGCAGGGACTACGTGATCTGATCTCCCGGCCCGGTCAGCGCTGGCCGAGGATGGCCCGGATCTCCTCGACGTCGTGGTGCATCTGCTCGATCAGGGCAGGCATCCCCTCATACGTCACCTGTCCGCGCAGCCGACCGACGAAGTCGACGGCGATCTCCACGCCGTAGAGCTCGAGGTCGGTGCGGTCCAGCACGTAGGACTCCACCCGGCGCTCGACACCGTGGAAGGTGGGATTGGTGCCGACCGAGATCGCCGCCGGCCAGTGCGGCGCGTGGGGGTCGTCCAACCGGGTCACCCAGCCCGCGTAGACCCCGTCGGCCGGCACCGCCATCCCGGCCGGCACCGGGACGTTGGCGGTGGGGAACCCCATCGCGCGACCCCGTTGGTCGCCACGGACGACCACACCGCTGAACTGGTACTCGTGCCCGGCCAGCTGCCGGAACCGGTCCAGCTCGCCGGCCAGCACCGCCTCGCGCAGCAGGGTCGAGCTGTCGGGTCGTTCGTCGACGGTGAGCAGCGGCAGCGCGTGCACCGTCCATCGGCCGACGCCGAGCTCCTGCAGGGTCGCTGGGGTGCCGGCAGCGCGGAAGCCGAAACGGAAGTTCTCTCCAACCACCACGGCGACCGGGTCGAGCGGCTCGAGCACCTCGGCCACGAACCGCTCGGGACTCCACCCGGCCACCTCCGCGGTGAAGTCCACCACCACGACCTCGTCGACCCCGACCCGGCGGAGCAGCTCGGCTCGACGTTGGGGTGAGGTGAGCACGAGCGGAGCCTGGTCGGGACGGATCACCGACATGGGATGCGGCGAGAAGGTCACCGCCACCAGCCGGGCTGTCGGGTCGACCGCGCGGGCCGTCCGGATCACCTCCGCGTGACCGCGGTGAACCCCGTCGAAGTTGCCGATCACCACCACCGAACGGCGTGAGGGGGCCCGCTCTGCGTCCGCGTCTGGCTGCACGGCGGACCAGTCAACCACGCGTCGGTCAGGAACCGACGAAGACGCTGACCGGGACGGCCCGGTCGCCGTCGGCACGGTAGAGCGCCAAGAACCCACCGTCGGGGTCGAAGAGCGCACCCAGGTCGGCGGGCAGCGTGAGACCAGGCAGGGCTCGCCCGAACCGCACGTGCGCCGCCTGCTCGACGTCGAGGTCCAGCGCGGTGAAGCAGCGGCGGGCCACGGTGTCGATGTCGATCATGGTCGGGTGCTCGGCCAGAGCGTCGAGGGTCACCGCGTCGTCCAGCGTGAAGGGCTCCACCGCTGTCCGGCGGAGCGCGGTCAGGTGCCCGCCGGTCCCGAGCCGCTCCCCCAGATCTCGGGCCAGGGCCCGGATGTAGGTGCCCGCCGAGCAGTCGACCGTGACGTCGCAGTCGAGCAAGGCGATGCCGTCGACCTCGACGGGACGCACGTCGCCCAGCGCGTACGCGTGGACGGTGACCTGACGCTCGGGCAGCTCGACCTGTTCCCCGGCCCGGACCCGGGCGTAGGAGCGGACGCCGTCTACCTTGATCGCCGAGACCGCACTCGGTCGCTGCGCGATGGCACCGACGAACCCCAGCAGCTGTGCGGCGACGTCAGCCGCGGTCGCCGATCCGGCCCCGGGCGTCCGCGTCGGCTCGCCGTCGGCGTCGTCGGTCACGGTGTCGGCACCCAGGCGGATCGTCGCGGCGTAGCTCTTGCGGCCGGCCGCAAAGTGACCGAGCAGCCGGGTGGCCCGGTTGACGCCGACGACCAGCACTCCGGTCGCCATCGGGTCGAGCGTGCCGGCGTGGCCGACCTTGCGGGTGCCGAGGATGCGCCGGACCCGGCCCACCACCTGGTGACTGGTCCAGCCGTCTGGCTTGTCGACCACCAGGACCCCGGCGGCGGTAGTGCGCAGCGCAGCGACCGGGTCAGGACCGGTCGTCATCGTGGGGGACGGTGTCGTCGACCGGTTCGTGGGCCTCGTGGGACTCGTCCGCCTCGACGGGCTCCTCGAACGGCTTGCGGTAAGGATCGGCCTCCCCCGCGTACTGCGCCTGGGCGGCGCGGGCAGCCACCTCGGCGTCACCCGATCTGGCGTTGGCCAGCAGGTCGTCGATTTGACGCGCCGACGCCGGGATCGCGTCGGCGATGAAGGCCAGGGTCGGGGTGAACTTCAGGCCGAGCTGCTTGCCGACCTGGGCCCGGATGACCCCGGTCGCCGACTGCAGGGCCGCCGCGGTCCCGACCTGGTCAGCGTCGGAGCCGTAGACCGTGTAGAAGACGGTCGCCTCGCGAGTGTCGCCGGTCAACCGGACGTCGGTGACGGTGATGAAGCCCAGCCGCGGGTCCTTGATCCGCCGCTCGAGCATCTCGGCGACGATGACCTTGATCTGGTCGGCGAGCTTCAGTACGCGTGGGCTGGGCATGGGACTCTCCTTCAGACGGAACCACCCAGGCCGAAGCGAGGGCGGAGCTGACCGGGTTCTGGGTGTGGCGGGCGGGCGCCCGGTCAGGACCGAGCGCCCGCCCCACCAACTAGGAGCGAGCCTTCTCCCGCATCTCGAACGTCTCGACCACGTCGCCGGTGCGGATGTCCGAGTAGTTCGCGAGCGTCATGCCGCACTCGAACCCTTCGCGCACCTCGGTGGTGTCGTCCTTCTCACGCCGCAGCGAGGAGACCGACGTCTCGGTGACCACGACCCCGTCCCGCAGCAGCCGCGCCTTGGCGTTGCGACGCACCGTTCCCGAGGTCACCATGCAACCCGCGATGATGCCCGCCCGCGAGGAGCGGAAGATCTCACGGATCTCGGCGGTGCCGAGCTGCACTTCCTCATAGATCGGCTTGAGCATGCCCTTCAGGGCCGCCTCAATCTCGTCGATGGCCTGGTAGATCACCGAGTAGTAGCGGATGTCGACGTTCTCGCGGTCCGCCAGCTCGGTGGCCTTGCCCTGCGCCCGGACGTTGAAGCCGATGATCACGGCCTTCGACGCCGCGGCCAGGGTCACGTTGGTCTCGGTGATGGCACCGACCCCGCGGTCGATGACCCGCATCGAGACCTCGTCGCCCACGTCGATCTTGGACAGCGCGTCCTCCAGGGCCTCGACCGAACCCGAGCCGTCGCCCTTGAGGATGAGCAGCAGCTCCTGGGTCGCACCCTTCTCGATCTCTTCCCACAGCTGATCCAGCGTCCGACGGCGGGTACCGGCGGCTTGCGCCGCCATCCGCAGCCGGGCCTCGCGCTGCTCGGCAATCTGCCGGGCCATCCGGTCGTCGTTGACCACGATGAAGCTGTCGCCTGCCCCCGGGACGGCGGTCAGACCGAGCACCTGGACCGGCATCGACGGCGGTGCCTCGGTGACGTTCTCACCGTGGTCGTTGATCAGGGCGCGGACGCGACCGTGCGCCGGACCTGCGACCACCGAGTCGCCCACGTGCAGCGTGCCGCGCTGGACCAAGACGGTGGCCACCGGACCACGACCCTTGTCGAGGTGCGCCTCGATGGAGACACCCTGACCGTCCATGTCGGGGTTGGCTCGTAGGTCCAGGGCAGCGTCGGCGGTCAGGATGACCGCCTCCAGCAGGCTGTCCAGACCCACGCCGGTGATCGCGGAGACGTCGACGAACATCGTGTCGCCGCCGTACTCCTCGGGCACCAGGCCATACTCGGTGAGCTGGCCACGGACCTTCGTCGGGTCCGCGCCCTCCTTGTCCACCTTGTTCACCGCGACCACGATCGGCACCTCGGCGGCCAGGGCGTGGTTGAGCGCCTCGATCGTCTGCGGCATCACGCCGTCGTCGGCCGCCACCACCAGCACGGCGATGTCGGTCGCCTTGGCCCCACGGGCTCGCATGGCCGTGAAGGCCTCGTGTCCAGGGGTGTCGATGAAGGTGATCTTGCGCTCTTGGTCGTCGACCTCGGTCTGCACCTGGTAGGCGCCGATGGCCTGGGTGATGCCGCCGGCCTCCTTGGCCACCACGTTGGTGTTACGGAGGGCGTCGAGCAGCTTGGTCTTGCCGTGGTCGACGTGACCCATGACGGTGACCACGGGCGGACGCGGCGCCAGATCGTCCTCGCCGCCCTCGTCCTCGCCGAAGTCGATGCTGAACCGCTCGAGCAGCTCGCGGTCCTCATCCTCGGGCGAGACGACCTGGATGTCGTAGTTCAGCTCGGTCGCCAGCACCGCCAGCGTGTCCTCACTCAGCGACTGGGTCGCCGTTACCATCTCGCCCAGGTGGAACAGCGCCTGCACCAGCTGCGCGGGATCGACGCCGATCTTCTCGGCGAGGTCGGTCAGCGACGCACCGCGGGCCAGTCGGACCAGATCGCCGTCACCGTGCCGGACGCGGGCGCCACCGAGGCTCGGCGCCTCCATCTGGTCGAACTCTTGACGACGCTGCTTGCGCGACTTGCGGCCGCGCCGCGACGGGCCTCCGGGACGACCGAACGCACCCTGCGTGCCGCCGCGACGGGCGCCACCACCGCGAGGCGGACCGCCACCGGTTCCGGGACGACCCGGACCGCCGCCGCCGGGGGCACCCCGACCACGCGCACCGGGACCACCGGGACCACCACGGCCACGCGCACCGGGACCACCGGGAGTCGCCAGCTGCCCCGAACTCTGCTTGGGCATCATGGCCGGATTGGGCCGTGGCATGCCGGGCATGCCGCCGGGACCACGCGCCCCGGGAGCGCCGCCGGGGGCCCGACCGGCCGGCGGACGGGGGCCGCCCGGACGTGCCGGGTCGACGCC
>JBPCRP010000012.1:0-40341 GCA_050996715.1 Propionibacteriaceae bacterium | reverse complement strand
CCCCCCCCCCCCCCCCCCCCCCCCCCCCCCCCCCCCCCCCCCCCCCCCCCCCCCCCCCCCCCCCCCCCCCCCCCCCCCCCCCCCCCCCCCCCCCCCCCCCCCCCCCCCCCCCCCCTCCCGGGGTGGGGCGTGGCCGAGGTGGTGTTGGGCAACTGCATGGGCCCGGGGGGCGACGTGGCCCGGGTGGCGGCCCTGGCCGCGGGGCTGGGGGTGGAGGTGCCGGCCCTGACCGTGGACCGGCAGTGCGGCAGCGGGCTGGCCGCCGTCGTCGCCGCCGCGGCGCAGGCCACCGCCGAACCCGGTCTGATCCTCGCGGGCGGGGTGGAGTCGGCCTCCACCGCGCCCTGGCGGCACTGGCCGCCGGTGGCCGGGGCGGCGTCGCAGCGCTACACCCGGGCCCCGTTCGCCCCCGACGGCTTCCCCGACCCCGAGATGGGCGAGGCGGCGGACCGGCTGGCCCAGGCGTACGGCGTGGACCGGGCCGCCCAGGACGACTACGCCGCCCGCTCCCACGCCCGGGCTGTCGCCACCGCCGCGTCGGGGGGGTTTGTCGCCGAGACGGTCCCGGTGGCCGGGCTCGACCACGACGAACGCCCGCGCGCGACTCTGACCGTGCCGTTCCTGGCGCGGCTGGCACCGGCGTTCAGGGTGGACGGCACGGTGACCCTGGGCAACTCCTGCGGGATCAACGACGGGGCTGCCGTGGTGGCCGTGGTGGACGGCGAGCGGCACGCGGGTTCGAAACGTCCGGGTCTGCGGATCCTGGCCTCCGCGACCGCCGGCGTGAGTCCGGACCGACCCGGGATCGGCCTGGTCCCCGCCGTCCGGCGCGCGCTGACCCGCGCCGACGTGACCCTTGACGCCATCGACGTCGTCGAGCTCAACGAGGCGTTCGCCGGCCAGGTGCTGGCCTGCTGCGTCGAGCTCGACCTCGACCCCACCCGGGTCTGCCCGGACGGCGGGGCGCTGGCGCTGGGGCACCCGTGGGGCGCTTCCGGTGCGATCCTGCTGGTCCGGCTCTTCAGTCAGCTCGTCCGCACCCCACGCCCCGGGGCCCTCGGCCTGGCGGCGATCGCCGTCGGCGGCGGACAGGGCGTGGCCATGGTGGTCGAGTCGTGCTGACGGTGCTGACGGTGCTGACGGTGCTCAGGTCGTGAGGATCGAGATCGACCACGTGAGCCACACCTACGGCACCCGCCGGGTACTCGACGACGTCACCACCACCTTCGACGAGCCGCGGGTGGCGATCATCGGGGCCAACGGCTCGGGGAAGTCCACGCTCGCCCGACTGCTCAACGGCCTGGTGCTGCCGACCGCCGGCCGGGTCCGGGTCGACGGTCTCGACACCATGACAGACGCGCGCGCCGTGCGCCGCAAGGTCGGGTTCTGCTTCACCGACCCGGACGCCCAGATCGTGATGCCGACCGTGGCCGAGGACGTGGCCTTCGGGCTGCGGCGCCGGAGGCTCCGCCGCGACGAGCTGGCGGCCCGGGTGTCCGCCGCGCTGCACGCGTACGGGCTGGCCGACCACGCCGACCACCCCGCCCACCTGCTGTCCGGCGGGCAGAAGCAGCTGCTCGCCCTCACCTCGGTGCTGGTCACCGAGCCGGAGCTGCTGGTGCTGGACGAGCCCACCACTCTGCTCGACCTGCGGAACACCCGCCGGGTCGCCGACCTCGTCGAGACCCTGCCGCAGCAGGTCGTGCTGGTCACCCACGATCTCGACCTGATCGCCGGTTTCGAGCGCGTGCTGGTCGTCGACGAGGGCCGGGTCGTCGCCGACGGCGACCCAACCGAGACGGTGGCGCACTACCGGGCGCTGATGAGGTGACCCCGTGATCGGGACCTACCTCCCCGGCGACTCGGTGCTGCACCGGGCACCGGCTGGCCTCAAGCTGGTGCTGCTGCTGGTGGCCGGGGCGACGGCGGTCCTGCTCGACCGTCCGTGGCAGGTCGGTCTCGCGCTCGTCCTGGTGGTAGCCGGGTACCGGGTCGCCGGGTTCGGCTGGTCGGCGCCGGGCCACCAGCTCCGTCCGCTGCTCTGGTTGTTGGGCTGCACCGTGGTGTTCCATCTGGTGGTCAGCGGCTGGCGGCGGGCGGTGGTGGTCGTCGGAACCATCGTGGTCCTCGTGCTGCTGGCGGGCCTGGTCACCCTCACCACAAGGACCACGGCGTTGGTCGAGGTGATCGTCACCGGCGCCCGACCGCTGCGCCGGGTGGGGGTCGATCCTGAGCGGCTCGGCTTGCTGCTGGCGCTGGGGATCCGCTCGGTCCCGGTCGTGGTGGGACTGGCGCACGAGGTCCGAGACGCCCAACGGGCCCGCGGTCTGACCGCGAGCCCGCGGGCGTTCGCCGTACCGCTGGTCGTCCGCTCCCTCCGCCACGCCGACCGCCTCGGCGAGGCTCTGGTGGCGCGCGGAGCAGACGACTAGCTCATGCGGCGAGCGTGGCCTCGAGGGTGATCTCGGTGCCGGCGAGGGCCTGCGACACGGGGCAGTTGGCCTTGGCGTCCTGAGCGGCGGTCTCGAACTGCTCCGCAGTCAGACCCGGGACGGCCGCGGTCACCTTCAGCACGATGCCGGTGATGCCCTTGCCGGGCACGAAGGTGACGTCGGCGGTGGTGTCGACCGTGGTGGGCGGGGTGCCGGCACCGGCCAGTCCGTGGCTGAGCGCCATCGAGAAGCAGGTCGAGTGGGCGGCAGCGATGAGCTCCTCGGGGCTGGTTTTGCCGTTGGCCTGCTCGGCGCGGGACGGCCAGCTGACCGGGTAGGTGCCGATCCCCGAGCTGGCGAGCTCGACTGTGCCCGAGCCCTCCATCAGCGAGCCCTCCCAATGAGCGTTGGCGGTGCGTACGGTGGCCATGTGGTGACTCCTCAGTGGTGTGCGATGTGCGTGCGGCCTCCATCTTGCCGAACGGCACAATGGGACCGATGACCACTCCGCTCACCGCCCCCGGCACCTTCTACGAGCGCGTCGGCGGCCACCCGACCTTCGTCGCCCTCATCCATCGCTTCTACCAGGGCGTTGCCGCCGACCCCGAGCTGCGCGCGCTCTACCCCGAGGAGGACCTCGGCCCCGCCGAGGAGCGGTTCCGACTGTTCCTGGAGCAGTACTGGGGCGGACCCACCACCTACAGCGACGAGCGCGGGCATCCCCGGCTGCGGATGCGGCACGCGCCCTTCGCGGTGACCCCCCGCGCGCGGGACCTGTGGCTCTCTCACATGGCCGACGCCGTCGAGGCGAGCGACCTCACCCCCGACCAGCGCACCGAGCTGTGGACCTACCTCGAGCGGGCCGCCCACTTCATGGTCAACACCGTCGAGGAGTAGGCGCCGCGGCTGGTTGGATGACCGCATGATGACGCCCAGCACGGCCGCTGACGGCACAACTTATCGCGACCTCAACGGCAACGGCCAGCTCGACGCGTACGAGGACCCCCGGCTTCCCGTCGACGAGCGCGTCGACGACCTGGTGGGTCGGCTGTCGCTGGCCGAGAAGGTGGGCCTGATGTTCCACACCATCATCGAGGCCGGCACCGACGGCTCGTTGGTCGAGCAGCCCGGACGGATCACCGGCACCCCGACGTCGGTGCTGGTCGCACATAAGCTGATCAACCACGTCAACGTGCACGCGCTCACCGACGCCCGGGCGGCGGCCCGCTGGCACAACGCGCTGCAGGAGCTGGCCGAGCAGACCCCGCACGGCATCCCGGTGACTGTGAGCTCCGACCCCCGGCACGGCTTCAGCCAGAACCCCGGGGCGTCCTTCGCCTCGGCGATGATGTCGCAGTGGCCCGAGCCGATCGGGCTGGGCGCGATCGGTGATCCCGACGTCGTCCGAGCCCATGGGGAGGCGACCCGGGCCGAGTACGCCGCGGTCGGCATCCGCGCCGCGCTCCACCCCACCGCCGACCTGGCCACCGAACCCCGCTGGGGCCGGCAGGGCACGACCTTCGGCGCCGACCCCGACCGCGTCACCCCCCTGGTCGCCGCCTTTCTCGCGGCGTTGCAGGGCGACTCCCTCGGCCCGGACAGCGTCGCCGGCACCACCAAGCACTTTCCCGGCGGCGGACCCCAGCGCGACGGGGAGGACGCCCACTTCGCCTACGGGCGGGAGCAGACCTACGAGGGCGACCGCTTCGCCGACCATCTCGCCCCCTTCCTGCCCGTCCTCGGTGCGACGGCCGCGGTGATGCCCTATTACGGCCTGCCCGTGGGTCTCGAGCTGGACCTCGGGAACGGCCCCGAAGCGGTCGAGGAGGTCGGCTTCGGCTTCAACGCCCAGATCATCACCGGCCTGCTGCGCGATCAGCTGGGCTACGACGGGGTCGTGCTCAGCGACTGGGGTCTGGTCACCGACGTCGAGGCCATGGGGCTCCCCTTCCCTGCCCGGGCGTGGGGCGTGGAGTATCTCGACCGGATGGCCCGGGTGGAGCGGCTGCTGGCCGCTGGGGTCGACCAGCTCGGCGGCGAGGAGTGCGTCGACCTGGTGCTGGAGCTGGTGGCCGAACGACGGGTGAGCGAGACCAGGGTCGACGAGTCGGTCCGCCGGCTGCTCCGAGTGAAGTTCGCGCTCGGGCTCTTCGACGACCCCTACGTCGACGAGGACGCCGCCGTGGAAATCTGTGGGCGCGCCGACTTCGCCGCCGCGGGCCACCGAGCCCAGGCCGAGTCGGTGACGATCCTGAGCAACGTCGGCGTGCTGCCGCTCGTCGGGAGGGGGCGCCGGATCTACGTCGAAGGAGTCGAGGAACGGGTCGCCGCGCAGTTCGGCGAGCTCGTCGCCACCCCGGCGGAGGCCGATCTTGCGATCATCCGGGTCAAGGCCCCGTTCGAACCACGGAACGCGATCTTTCTCGAGCAGTTCTTCCACCAGGGTTCACTGGACTTCGACCCCGACGTGGTCGAGCACCTGCGGACGGTCGCCTCCGCCGTACCGACGGTGCTCGACGTCACCCTGGACCGGCCGGCAATCCTGACGCCGTTCGCGGGCGACGTGGCGGCCCTGGTGGGGACGTACGGCTGTAGTGACCAGGCGCTCTTCGACGCCCTGACCGGGGAGATCGCGCCGCGCGGCCGGCTGCCCTTCGAGCTCCCCCGCTCGATGGCGGCGGTGGCCGTCTCCCGCCCTGACGTCCCGAACGACACCGAGGATCCGCTCTTCCCGATCGGTCACGGGCTCGCTCTCTGAGTGACGCACCCCACTTCGCACACCGGAGACCGACTTCGCACACGCCATAGCCGGTGCGAAGTCGACCGGGGTGTGCGACGTGGAGTTGGCTAGCGTGACCTGGGTGTACCTGGAGAATCTGGTGTTGGACGCGCTGTGCCCCGGCCGGCTCGGCCAGTTCTGGGCGTCGGCGCTGGCGGCGGACGTGCTGACCGACACCGAGGACGCCTACGAGTGCCGGTTGCGCGTCGACGGCGGACCGGACCTCGATCTGTGCTTCCCCCGGGTGCCGGACCGGCCGGCCGAGGAGATCCGCCTGCACCTCAACCTGAGAGGCGGGGCGGACCAGGAGGCGGTGACGGACCGTCTCGTCGGTCTCGGCGCCCGCCGGCTCGACATCGGTCAGGCTGAGGTGCCCTTGGTGGTCCTCGCCGATCCGGAGGGCAACGCGTTCTGCGTACTGGAGGAACGGCCGGTCTACTCCGCGACCGGCCCGATCGCCGCCCTGCCGATCGACTCGGCCAACCCCGAGACCGACGGGGCATTCTGGTCGTGGCTGACCGGCTGGACGATCGCCCCCGGCGTGGCGCCCGTGACGCTCCGACATCCGAGTCGACACGGTGTGCTGCTGGAGTTCTGTGCGGAGCAGACGCCCAAAACGGCTGCGAAGAACCGGCTGCACCTCGACGTTCGGCTGGAAGCGGGTGACGATCCCGACGACGTACTGGCCGGCGTAGCCTCGAGGAGCGGTCGTCGACTCGAGCCCGGGTGGGGCGAGCTGCCCTGGTGGGTCTGCGCCGACCCGTCGGGCAACGAGTTCTGCCTGCTGCCGTCGCGTCCAGCCAGCTGATTGGTCCCCTCACTGGGCGCAAGTCCCGTCCGCACGCAGGTTAGGCGAGTTCGGCGATGACCAGGACAGGGTTCGCCAGTTCGCGTGCGCGCAAGAGCTACTCCGGACGGAGCCCGATCACCCGTCCCTCGGGTGACGTGCTGGCCTACTTCGTCGCCCTCCCTCGGCTGGCCGAGGAACTCCACAGCCTCGCGGTGCACGCCGTGGACAGTCCGCGCCGCACGCGGACCTGGCTCTTCGGCAAGGACCCGTCCGGTGTGCTGCATCGCTCGCGGACATCCTCACCAATCTGCTCACCGACCTGCACGAGCTGCGGACGATCGCCGACCACTACGCGGACCAGTGCCGTTCGGCCGGCCTCCATCCGATGTTCGCGACCATCCACGCCGAGATGCCCGACGACTACTTCCCGCTGGTCGAGGATCACCTGGAACGGCTCCGGTTCCCGACCGGAGTGGTGATGACCGCAGCGATCGGGCCGACCGGTCAGGGCACCGGATACGTGCTACGAGACCGATCGCGGTTCGCGGAGCTGGCGCCAACTGGTCCACCTCGGCGACCCGGACAGTTGCACCTATCGACTGCCCGACCGGGACGAGGCAGGCGCGCGGGCGATGGACGAACTGAAGTCGGTCGGGATCAATCTCGCCGCCGACGCGCTGGCCCAGTCGGTGGACCACATTCGCGGATTCTTCGCCCTGCCAGTACGAGACGGCGTTCTACCGCGGCTGCGTCCGCCTCCATCAAGAGCTCGCTGGTGCCCGCCCGTGACTACCGAGCCAGCATTGCTGCGGGGCTGTTCACCCACTATTGCCGCGAGGAGGACGCCACGATGGCCAGCGGCAAGCTCGGCGAGGAGCTGGCCCGGATGAGCAGGATCGTGGATCAGCTAGTCCCGGGCGCCCTCCTGCTCCTGAACGAGTCGTTCGCCGCCACCAACGAGCGGGAGGGTTCGGCAATCGGCCGACACATCGTCGACGGGACGAGACAACACCAGCCGCGCCTTCCGGATCATTCGCGGCGAGCCGCAGCCGACCCGCTACGGTCCCGACCTGTACCGCCGCGTCTTCGGAGATCCGCAGACCACACTCGAAACGCAGGACCCCCTCCAGGAAGGTGCGTGACCATGTCCATCCGCCCGCTCGCCGTCCATGCCGTGGAGATCCTCGATTCCCACAGGCGTGCCCGGTCATGCCACCGGTCTGGGCGGCGAGGGCGGCTTCGCACCTGACGTGTCCCGACCCGAGGAGGTTCTGAGCACGCTGGTCGAGGCGATCACTGATGCCGGGTACGAGCCTCGGCGGCGAACGGACCGCCACGGACAACCGGCTGCTCCAGAACGCCGAACCCTCGCTGCCGTACGGACTGGCCGGTTGACGGCGGAGCACGGCAAGGGTCACAACGGGCCGGTCAACCGACGGAGCCGCTAGGTCGCCTCCGTGTCCGGGATCGGGGTGTACACGACGATGTGCCGGTCGACGAGCTGCACCAGGCGCTCACGACGCCAAGCTGGACTTCGAGCTCGGCCTGCTGGGCTGGGTGATTGCCGCGATGTCGGTGCGCTCAGTGCGACACGAGCCAGGCGACGACGGCGAGGACGAGGACCGCAACCAGCATGTAGGCCGTGTACGCCTCCAGCCGACCGGACTGCAGCCGGCGGGCGGCGCGCGAGACGACGCACAAGATCGGGAGCAGGGGTGCGACAGGCCTTGACAATCCTCGATGGTCATCCGCCCGTGCCAAGGTGTGCCGCGGTCGGTGATGATCACGGGCTCGCCGTCGACCGCGCGCTTGGGTGCGCTAACGTCTTGGCTGAACTCGCGAGAGCTGATCGTCGCCGTCCCCATCTGTGGTGTAGTGCGTACCTACCTTCGCCCGACGGGCCGAACCTGTTGACAACGAGTTCTTGGTGCTGACTCTCGGGACAGCTCGGACCGTCGTGGGTGGGTGCGGCGGCGCGCCAAAGGGCGTCAGCGGTGGGGGTACGGCCGAGATCCCAGGTGCCGGTGCTGGTGACCAGGCAGGTGTAGCCGTGGGTGGTCCGCCACAGGTAGACCCCGGGGGCGGGCTGGCGCAACCGCATCCGGCCCTGGGTCTTGGACTGGTGGTGTCGGCGGACGACCGGGCCGAGGTTGTCCACGCTCGTCTGACCGGGTGGCCCCCCGTGTTCGAGGGATCGATACGGGCGGGTGTGGTCCAGGTCCATGGCCGGCCCGGTGCCGCTGGCCCAGGGGAAGACGTCGGCCGGGTTGCGGTAGCGGATCGCGTCGCGGACCCGTGGGGGGATCTCGTAGCTGTCGGCCGGGTAGCAGTGCTCGGGGCTGGCGACCGGGCGGACGGTGATCGTCACGTCCTTGCGACCCAGCCAGTCCCCCCCGCACGGTTCGGGCGGTGACCGGCCCGACCCCCTCGACCCGGCAGACGTGACCGCCGTCGCCCTGGTCTCGGAGCGCCAGATCGGTGAGATGGACGTGCTGCACGACGCGGGCCGTCCCCATACCGGGCGTAGAACAGGCCCCCTCCGGGCGGGCGATGGCCCGTTCGAGCGAGCTCGGCTGCTCATCCGCCGAGTCTTCCGGGTCCTGGGGATCGGCCCGGTCCACCGGGTCGGCGGGGTGCGCGCGGGCACTGGTGCGGTCCGACGACACGGGGGCGTGGCGGCAGAGCAGGGCGAGAACCTGGTCGGGTCGGGCGAGCAGCCCGAGCGCTTCGGCGCGACGGACCTCGACCGGGTCCAGAGCCCCGCCGGCGGCGACCGCGTCAACGGCTAGTATCTCAGCCACCCGGTTCACCAACGCCATCAACGTGAACCCGTCCAGGGCGTCGATCCGGGCAACCATGGTCACGATGTGGTGGTCGTTGACCCTCCCGACCGCCACGAACCGGGCCTGAGCCGCGGCCAACTCGGCCGCGGCCGCTCCGGCTGGGTCCGCGGCCGCTACCGCCGCGTCGAGCAGGGTAGCCAACCGCCCCCAGGCGAGATGACCGAGAAACCCCGCCAACTGCTTGTCGACCTCGGTGGCCTGTGCGGCGGTCAAGTGCCGGGTGGCCTGCGCGACCCGCCTCGCCTGCCACGCCTCGGCCTCCACCGGCCCATCGATCGGGGTCAGCGTCGCCCAGATGCGCGGCAACCGGTGCCGCAAATCCAGCGCGTCCGCCATCAACGACCGGGCCGCGACGAAGGTGGAACGCGCGACCACAGCAAGCTCCCCGGGGGCGTGGGCCAGCACCGACGGAGTCCCCGCCCCTCCGATCCGCACCGGATGCTCGTCCTGCAACCGTCGCCGGCGCTCCTCCCACGAGTCCTGCGCCGGCGGCAGGCACTCCGGTGCGTGCAGATCGGCCCACTGCGCGGCCAGTACCAGCTTCTCCGCCTCCGCCCCTAGCCGCGCCGTCCGGTTCCCCACCACCGACCCCAGCACCGAGGCGCGAATCACCACCGGGGCCACCTCCAGCTCGGTATCGAACACATAAGCTAATCTAGTGACCCCCTCTGACACTTTCCGGAGTCCACCCACTGGCAGCCCGGTAGATGACACCGTGCTCGCTGCCCAGGCGGGTGGTCACGTGCGGAGACACCGCGAGCCGGGTCAGCGGCCGGCGCGGACGAACCGACTGCCCCGGTCGGCAGCGGCGGTAGCGAGCTCCGGGGGGGTGAGCACCGTGAACTCCGCGCCGATCGCCCCCAGGGCGAACAGCGGTCCGTCCAGCGCGTCGGTGTCCATGATCATCGTGCAGCTCGTCAGTGTGCGGGGCTCGGCCCGCGCCCAGGCGCCGACTCTTTGGTTCACCGCGTCGGCTGGCGCCTCGACCACCACCTCCACGTGAAACCGGCCGCCGGCCGCGCCGCCCCGCACCCGCGACCGGACCCACACGGCGACATCGTCGAACGGTGGTGTCCGCGGGGCGAACGGCATCCCGGTGCCCTCGACGGCCCCGATCCGGTCGATCCGGAAGGTCCGCCAGTCGTGCCGGTCGAGGTCGTAACCCACGACGTACCAGCGTCGACCGACCGGCACGAGGCGGGGCGGTTCGACCCGTCTGGTCGACGGTGACCGGTCGGCCCCCCGGTAGCAGGGCGGCGTCGCCGCCGTGCCCGCCGGCGAGCTGGGACTGGATGGCCACGGCCAGGGCCATCGCCTCGTCGTCCTCGACGACCAGGGGCGGCAGGACAGCTCCCGGGGCGAGGGCGTACCCCCCGTCGACGCCCGGCTGGGCGTCGACCGGGTAGCCGAGCTCGCGCCGCCGGCCCACGTCGCGACGCAGGGTGCGCGCCGACACCTCGAGCCGGTCCGCGAGCAGCGGCCCGGGCCAGAACCGGCGGGTCTGCAGCAACGACAGCAGCCGTAACGTCCGCGAGCTCGTGGTCGCCATCACTCCAGCCTTGTCGCTATTGCGGTCACAAACTGACCGCGATGATCCCTAGCGTGGGGGCTCCACCACCGATCGAAGAGGACCCGTGATGACCGACCCCACGAACCCCAGCACCCCGACGCAGTCCGAGCGTTCCGAGCTGGTCGCCCTGCTCGACAAGCACCGCGGACTGTTCCTGCACACGGCGCAAGGACTGACCGACGAGCAGGCGCGGCTGACCCCGACCGTCAGCACCCTAAGCATCGGCGGGTTGATCAAGCACGTCACCGCCACCTGCGAGCAGTGGCTGGACTTCGTCGAGCACGGCGCCCCCGAACAGGACGTTGACTGGGAGGCGTTGGACGAGGCGGCCTACCAGGCCTTCGCGAACGGCTTCACGCTCCTCCCCGGGGAGACGCTGGAGGGCGTGCAGCAGGCGTACGCCGAGGTCGCCGCCCGGGCGAACGAGATGGTCCAGACCGTCGACCTCGACGCGGGGAACACGCTGCCGAAGGCGCCCTGGTTCGAGAATGGCTCCTGGAGCAACCGGCGGGTGTTCGTGCACCTCGTCGCCGAGACCGCACAGCACGCCGGGCACGCCGACATCATCCGCGAGACCATCGATGGTCAGCAGACGATGGCGTGAGCTCGGTTGCCCGTCGGTTGCGCGAGGGCACGGTCAACCAATCGGTCCGGTTGAGCCGCTGATGCTGTTCCTCGGTGAACGCGGCCTCCCCCACCACGATGCTGCGGGCGGTGGCGAACACCGTGGCGGGCAGCGCGGGGTCGCGGATCGCCACGCTCAGCGTCAGCGAACGGGTCCCGACGTGGGCGACTGAGGTGATCACCTCGTACGGCTCCGCGCGGAAGTCGATCGGCCGTGCGTACTCCAGGTCCTGGCGGACCAGCGACCAGACCTCGTCACCGGTCCAGCCCAGCGCCTCGGTCATCAGGGCGATCCGCGCCTCCTGGACGTAGTCGTAGTACTTCACGTTGTTGACGTGGCCGTAGGAGTCGAGGTCGGACCAGCGCACCGTCAGCGGCCAGTGGTGGGCGGTCGCCGACGTCGGCACCTTGTCGACCACGCGCAGTGGCTCGGCCGGAGCCAGGTGGCCCGCCAACACCTCCCGCTCCGTGGGCAACAACCGGCGGAGCCGGTTCGCCGCGAGGTCGTACGGCACGGCGCCGGTCCGCGCCCGGAGCGCCAGCCGACCGTCGGCGTCACGGAGTTCGTACCCGACCACGAAACGGCTGGCGCCAAGGGCGTCAATCCAAAGATCGACCGTGACCGGTTCGCCGCGGAACTGCACCGGAGCGATGTACTCCACCTGGTGGTTCACGACCAGCACCCCGGTGTCGAGCAGGGCACCGAGGCCCGTGGTGGCGTCGACCAGGAAGTCCACCCGGGCGTCCTGCAGGTAGTCGAGGTAGGCGGCGTTGTTCACGTGCCCCTGAGCGTCCATGTCGCCCCAGCGCACCGGCGCGAGGTAGCGGTGGCTCACCGGTCAACCTCCACCGAGAGCTCGTAGACGATCTCCAGCCCGTCCTCCTCGTCCCACTGCTCTCCGACCCTGACGAGGCCGAACGGGGCGATCAGGTGCTCTGACGCGACGTTGCCGGGGCTGATGGTGACCCGCAGGACGCGCACCGACGGTTCGTGGCGGGCGCGTTCGAGCAGGTCGACGAAGGCGGCCCGGGCGTAGCCGTGACGTCGGTGGTCGGGGTCCACGCCGTACCCCACCTCGACCCTCCCGTGCTCGTCCGGCGGACCGTGGAACCCCGCCTGGCCGACGGTGCGACCCAGCGCCGGGTCCCAGATGACGCGGGTGATCCAGTCCGCGTCGGAGGGTCGCTTCGCCAGCTGACGCATCCGGTAGCCCCAGGTCCGTCGCGGACCTGGCGAGACGAGCCAGGCCGACAGCGGTACCGACGCGGCCACGTCGGCCGCGGCCAGGTCACCGTCGGCAAGGGCGGCGATCGCCGACGCCGGCAGCTGGACGAGCTCGATCACCGGTGGTGGAGGCACCTGCCCGACTCTGGCACATCGCGGCAGCTCAATGGCTCGACAGGCCCCGGTGCACCCGGTCGGCCACCAGCCGTACGAAGCGGGCCGGATCGGCCAGGTCGCCACCCTCGGCCAGCAGGGCCAGGTCGAAGATCACCTGGGCGTCCTCGACGAGCTCCGCCCGGTCGCCCCCGCTCGTGTCACCGCTCGTGTCACCGCTCCCGTCCGTGGTCGTCCGGGCGTAGGCGTCCCGCAGCCCGGTGATCAACGGATGGGTGGGATTGAGCTCCAGGATCCGCTTGGTGGGGGGTAGTTCCTGGCCCATCGACTTGTACATCTTCTCCAGCATCGGCGTCAGGTCGTGCTCGTCACCCACCACGCACGCCGGCGAGGTGGTCAGCCGGGTCGACAACCGCACCTGCTTCACCTGCTCGTCCAGCGTGGTGCCCAGCCACGCCAACACGTCGGCGAAGTCGGCGTCGCGCTCCGCGGCGGCCGTCTTCTCCTCCTCGGTCTGCAGGTCGACCTGGCCCTTGGCCACCGACTGCAGCGCCGTGCCGTCGAACTCGGTCACCTGGTCGACCCACACCTCGTCCACCGGGTCGGTAAGGATCAGCACCTCGTAGCCCTTGGCGCGCAGCGCCTCCAGGTGCGGGGAGTTCTCCACCTGCGTCCGGGACTCGCCGTTCAGGTAGTAGATGTGCTCCTGGCCGGGCACCATCCGTTCCCGGTACGCCGCGAGCGTGGTCGGCTGCTCGGGATCGTGGGTGGAGGCGAACGAGCAGATCCCGAGGATCTCGGTCCGCTGGTCCGGGTCGGACAACAACCCCTCCTTGATCACCCGGCCGAACTCGGTCCAGCAGGTGGCGTACTTCTCGGGCTGTTCGGTCTGCAGGTCGGAGATCGAGCTCAGCACCTTGCGGACCAGCCGACGGCGCATCCGCTGGATGTGTCGGTCCTGCTGCAAGATCTCCCGCGAGACGTTCAGCGACAGGTCGGCCGCGTCCACCACGCCCTTGACGAAGCGCAGGTAGTCCGGCACCAGCTCCTCGCAGTCGTCCATGATGAACACGCGCTTGACGTAGAGCTGGACGCCCCGCTTGGCCTCCCGCACGAACAGGTCCATCGGGGCCCGGGACGGGATGAAGAGCAACGCCTGGTACTCGAAAGTGCCCTCGGCCTGCAGCCGGATGGTCTGCAGCGGATCGGTCCAGTCGTGGGCGATGTGCCGGTAGAACTCGGCGTACTCCTCCTCGCTCACCTCACTGGTCGGGCGCGCCCACAGGGCGGTTCCGGCGTTGATCGTCTTGACCTCGACGTCGCCGTCGGCGTTCTCGTCGCTAACCCGCACCGGCCAGGCGATGAAGTCGGAGTAACGCTTGACGATCTGGGTCAGGACCGGCACCGAGGTGTAGTCGGCAAGCTGCTCGTCGGCGTCGGCCGGCTTGAGACGCAAGGTGACCGCGGTCCCCACCGGCGCGTCGGTGACCGGCTCCAAGGTGTAGGTCGATTCACCGCTGGACTCCCAGCGCACGCCGGCGTCGGTGCCCGCGCGCCGGGTCACCAGGGTGACGGTGTCGGCCACCATGAAGCTGGAGTAGAACCCGATCCCGAACTGCCCGATCAGGTCCTCGCTCGCGGCGGCGTCCTGGGTCCGCAGCTCGGCGAGGAACTCCGCGGTACCTGACTTGGCGATGGTGCCGATCAGCTCGACCACCTCTGCGCGCGTCATCCCGATGCCGTTGTCGCGCACCGTCAGCGTGCGGGCCTCGGCGTCGACCTCCAGGTCGACGTGCAGGTCGTCGACGTCGACCCCGGGGATCTCGGCGCGCAACGCCTCCAGCCGGAGCTTGTCGAGCGCGTCGGAGGCGTTGGAGATGAGCTCGCGGAGGAACGTGTCCTTGTTGGAGTAGATCGAGTGGATCATCAGCTGCAGCAGCTGACGCGCTTCGGACTGGAACTGAAGCGTTTCGGCGGGGGCGGTCATGGGGTCCTTCCGGCGGTGTTCTGGGCCGGAAGGGGATGTTAGTCGGGTCGACCGCGCTCAGACGAACCGGCTCGGGTCGCCGCCACCGACACGGTCGACCACGGCCTGTCCCGACGAGAAGTCGATCACCGTGGTGGGCTCCTCACCGCAGTCGCCGGAGTCGAGCACGGCGTCGATCTGGTGGTCGAGGCGTTCCTTGATCTCCCAGCCCTGGGTCATCGGTGCCTGGTCACCGGGCAGCAGCAGCGTGCTGGAGAGCAACGGCGCACCCAACGTCGCCAGCAGGGCCTGGGTGGTGACGTGGTCGGGGATGCGCACCCCCACCGTGCGCTTCTTGGGGTGCGACAGCTTCCGCGGTACTTCGTGGGTGGCGGGCAGGATGAAGGTGTAGGGCCCGGGCGTGGCCGCCTTGAGCGCCCGGAAGATCGCGTTGTCGACCTTGACGTAGGTGCCGAGCTGAGCGAAGTCGGCGCACACCAGTGTGAAGTGGTGCTGCTGGCCGAGCTCGCGGATCGACCTGATCCGATCGAGTCCGGCGAGGTTGCCGGGCAGACATCCCAGGGCGTAGCAGGAGTCGGTCGGGTAGGCGATCAGCCCGCCGTCGTGCAGCAGGTCGACGACCTGCTGCAGGAGACGAGGCTGGGGGTTGTCCGGATGGACGTCGAGGTAGCGGGCCATGGTTGCGGGCCGGTCAGCGCCGGGGGTCCCGGCGCTCAGTCCTTGTCGTAGAGAGCGTCGAGCTCGGTGGCGTAACGCTTGGTGACCTGACCCCGGCGGACCTTCTGGCTCGGGGTCACCTCGCCCTCCTCCACGGTGAGCTCCTCGGGCAAGATCACAAACCGCTTCACGGTCTCCCAGCGTTCCAGCTTGCGGTTGGCCTGATCGACGTAGCCGTTGATCATGGTGTGCACGGCGTCGGACGTGGCCAGGGCGGCGTAGGAGCTCTCGGCCGCCGCGTGGGTCGACGCCCAGTCCTTGAGGGCATCGGGATCCAGGGTGATCAACGCGGTGACGTACTTGCGGCCCTCGCCGTAGGCCACGACCTGGCTGGTGTAGGGGCAGGCCGCCTTGACCGCCCCCTCGACCTTCTGCGGCGCGACGTACTTGCCGCCGGAGGTCTTGATCAGATCCTTCTTGCGGTCGGTGATCCGGAGGTAGCCGGCCTCGTCGAGCTCACCGAGGTCTCCGGTGGAGAACCACCCGTCGCTGGACAGCACCTCGGCGGTCGCCTCGTCGTTGTGGTGGTACCCCTGCATCACCCCGGCGCCCCTGATCAGCACCTCGCCGTCGTCGGCGATCCTGACCTCGGTGCCGGGGACCGGCGGGCCGACGGTGCCGAACCGGGTCTTGGTCGGATCGTTGACAAAGCTCGCGGCGCTGGTCTCGGTCAGGCCGTAACCCTCCAGGACCAGCAACCCGGCGGCGTAGAACCACTCCTGGACCTCGCGGTTCAGCGCGGCCGAACCGGAGACAAAGAACTTGATCCGGCCGCCCATCCGGGCCTTGATCTTGCTGAAGACCAGCGCGTCGGCGACCGCGTACTGCGCCGCGAGCAGGCCCTTCGGCTGCTTCCCGGCGGTCCGGATCGGCACCGTCTTGTGCCCGACCGAGAACGCCCAGTCGAAGATCTTGGCCTTGACCCCGTGCGCCGCCCCCATCATCACCTTGGCCCGGACCTTTTCGAAGATCCGCGGCGCCCCGGCCATGAACGTGGGACGCACCACCGCGAGGTTGTCCACGATCTTGTCGACCCGACCGTCGATCGCCGTGGCGAAACCGATCCGCAGCTGAATGGCGATCAGCGCCTTGCCGAAGACGTGGGAGAGCGGCAGCCAGAGATACTGCAGGTCCGCGACGGTGATGATGCCGAAGTCCTCGATCGCCGCGCCCAAGTAGGTCCAGCTGTCGTGCAGCAACCGGACCCCCTTGGGACGACCGGTGGTGCCGGAGGTGTAGATCAACGTGGACAGCGTCTGCGCGTGGGTCGAGGCGATGGCCTCCTCGACGCAGTTGGGGTGGGCGGCGAGCCGCTCGGCGCCCCGCGCGAGCAGATCGGCCCAGGAGCTCACAAGCTCGTGGTCGACGGTGCCCTCCAGCTGGACGATCGCCCGCAGCCGCGGCAGTTCGTCGAGGTGGTCGAGCACCTTGGTCACCTGCTCGGCGTCCTCGGCGATCACGATCCTGGTGTCGGAGTCGGCCAGGATGAAGCAGACGTCCTCGTGCTGGGTGCTCGGGTAGACCGTGGTCGTGGCCCCACCGGCGCACATGATGCCCAGGTCGGCCAGCACCCACTCGATCCGGGTGCCGGAGGCGATCGCCACCCGATCCTCGCGCTCCAGCCCGAGGGCGAGCAGACCCGCAGCGGCCGCGAAGACCCGGTCCGAGGTGTCGTTCCACGACAGCGAGGTCCACCGGTCGCCCTCGGGGTAGCGGAACGCCTCCCGGGCGCCCGAGGCAGCCACCTGAGCCACTAGCATCGCCCCGACCGAGGCTGACCGCTCGGCGAGAGCAGACATCGACATTCTCCTTCTGGCCCGGTTCCCGAGGTCGGCTGTGACCTGGGTAACGCGAAGCGTACCGGTCGAACCAGCGACTCGGGCCGTCATCGGTCGGCGTCACCCGATGGAGCGATTGGCTCCCAGTTGAACGCGACCACCCTGGCACGGGGGTACCTGCGGTGGCTGAACTCCCCGCTCGCCGTCGCCTGAGCCGGGGTTGGTCGCGGTGATCCTGCACGAGTCGTCACCCGCGGTCACCGCGCTGCTGCTGGAGACCACGACGTGCGGCTCTCCGGCGTCCGGGTCGACTTCGTCGAGCCCCGTCCGAGCGACCGTGCGGTCATCACGGCCCTGGTCGGCCCGATCTTCAGCCTGCCCCGGGGTAGTGGTGATCGTGACGACCCGTAACGCCGGGCCGCGGGTTCGTCCGCGTGCGGTGGTTGTGGCTGGGGCTGATCAGCGCCCAGAGCTTCTACGGCTCCCTGGTCATCGCCCCGTTCGGCCGCGTCGGGGGACACCCCTCGGCTCTGGCCGTACTGGGCGCCCCGGCGCTGGTGTGCCCCCACGGAGCCGATGCTGACCTGAGCCCCTCTGGACCGGCCGGACGACGCGCCCGGACGCACCAGCGTGTTTCGCGATCGCGGTGTCACGATCGGACCGCGTGACCTGCGCGTGGCGCGTAACCTGTGCGTGTGTCCGACGAGGCCGAGTGGCTCGCACCCGAGCAGCAGCGCACCTGGCGGCGCTACCTGCTGGGGAGCGCCCGGCTGTCCGAACGCCTGGACGCCGACCTGCGACGGTTCGGCATGGACCTGGCGGAATACGAGATCCTGGTCGCACTCTCCGAGCTCGGCGACCACCGGCTGCGGATGTCGGAGCTGGCCGACGCCGTGCACCAGTCGCGTTCTCGCCTGACCCACACCATCACCCGGATGGAGCGATCGGGACTGGTCGAGCGCACCACCTGCCCGACCGACCGACGTGGGGTGTGGGCGCAGCTCACCGAGCAGGGCATGAACCTGATCCAACGGGCCGCACCCAGCCACGTGAAGGCCGTCCGGGCCAATCTGATCGACATCGTCTCGCCCGAGGACCTCGCCGCCGTCGGTCGCGTGTTCGAAGCCGTGATCGCCGCCGACCCGGACGCTCCGCGTCCGCACACCGCCTGATCGACCGAGAACCTCGGCTCGGTCGCCTACCCTGAGTCAGCCATGTCCACGACCCTGACCGATCCCGTGATCGACTTCGCCGCGAGCCTGCGTGGGCAGGGTGTCACCGCGGAGGTCGACACCACCGGACTCACCCGGGCGCTCTACTCCTCTGACGCCTCGCTCTACCGGATCGTGCCCCAGGCGGTCGTAGCTCCCCGGGACGCCGACGAGGTGACCGCCGTGGTCCAGGCCGCGGGTGCGCATGGGCTGTCGGTGACCGCCCGCGGCGCCGGGACGTCGTGCGCGGGCAACGCCGTCGGACCAGGAGTCGTGCCGGACCCCTCCCGCCACTTCACCACCATCCCCGGGGTCGACCCCGAGACCCGGACGGCCCGCGTCCAACCCGGCGTCGTGCAGGCCACCCTGCAGCGGGCGGCGGCGCCGTACGGTCTGCGTTTCGGTCCCGACCCCTCCACGCACACCCGCTGCACCATCGGCGGCATGATCGGCAACAACGCCTGCGGGCCGCGGGCGCTGGGTTACGGCCGGACAGCGGACAACGTGATCGCTCTCGACGTGGTCACCGGAGCCGGAGAACGCGTTCAGCTGGGCGCTGGAGCCACCGTGCCGACGTCCCTGGATCCGCTGCGCACCCTGGTCGGTGATCATCGCGAGCTGATCGAGGGCGAGTTCGGTCGGTTCGGACGCCAGGTGTCGGGCTACAGCCTGGAACACCTGCTGCCGGAGCGCGGCTTCGACCTCGCCCGCTTCCTGGCCGGCACCGAGGGGACGCTGGGCCTGATCACCGAGGCGACGGTGCGACTGGTCGGGGACGCGCCGTACAAGATCATGGTCGCCCTCGGCTACCCCACGATGGCTGACGCTGCGGACGCGACCCCCGCATTGCTGACCCACCGACCGACCGCCATCGAAGGGCTCGACAAGCGGATCGTCGACGTGGTGGCGCGCCAGCACGGCGCCGCCGCGGTGCCCCCGCTCCCGCGCGGTGAGGGCTGGGTCTTCGTCGAGCTGGTCGGCGCGGAACCCGATGAGCTCCGTCGGCTCGGCGAGGCGTTGCTGACCGACTCGGGCTGCCTCGAGGGCTGGGTGGTCACCGACGTGGTCCAGGCCGCGGCGCTGTGGAAGATCCGTGAGGACGGTGCCGGGCTGGCCGGGGTCAGCCTGACCCGGGCCGCCTACCCCGGTTGGGAGGACTCGGCCGTCCCGCCGGCGCACCTGGGGACCTACCTGCGGGGGCTCGACGCCCTCCTCGCCGACCACGAGCTGTCGGGCCTGCCGTACGGGCACTTCGGGGACGGCTGCGTGCACGTCCGGATCGACTTCCCCTTCGCTCGCCCCGACGGTGCGGGCGTCTACCGCTCGTTCGTCGAGCAGGCGGCCGACCTCGCGGCCGGCTTCGGCGGCTCGATGTCGGGCGAGCACGGCGACGGCCGGGCCCGATCGGAGCTGCTGAGCCGGATGTACTCCCCGGCGGCGATCACCCTGTTCGGTCGGGTCAAGGCGATCTTCGACCCGCGCGGGGTGCTGAACCCGGGGGTGCTCGTCGAACCCGACGCGATCGACGCCCGGCTCCGGGCCCCGGCCGCCGTCCGGACCGAGCTCGCTTTGGCCCACCCGCACTTCGCCGAAGCCGTCCACCACTGCTCGGGGGTGGGCAAGTGCCTGGCCGACACCACCGCCGGGCTGGGAATCATGTGCCCGTCCTACGTCGCCACCCGCGAAGAGAAGGACTCCACCCGCGGCCGCGCCCGGGTGCTCCAGGAAATGATCAACGGTGACCTGGTCGACGGGGGCTGGCGCTCACCGGAGGTGCACGCCGCACTCGACCTCTGCCTGTCCTGCAAGGGATGTGCGCGGGACTGCCCGACCGGGATCGACATGGCGGCCTACAAGTCCGAGGTGCTCGACCACAGCTACGCCGGTCGGCTGCGGCCGCGCTCGCACTACGCGCTGGGCTGGCTGCCACGCTGGGGTCGGCTGATCACCACGATCGCCGGGCTCGGCGCTCTGGTCAACCTCGTCACCGCGACGCCGGGCCTGCGCCGGCTCGTCCGCTGGAGCGCCGGGGTGGACCAGCGCCGGAGCCTGCCCACGTTCGCCCGGCGGGCCGCCCGCAACCGGGTGCGGCCATCCCCCAGCAGCGGTATGCCGGTGGTGGTCTGGGTCGACTCGTTCTCCGACTGCTTCACCGGGGCGGGGGTGGAGGCCGTCGTGCAGGTGCTCACCGACGCCGGCTACGCCCCCCGGTTCCTGGAGCGGAACGCCTGTTGCGGGCTGACCTGGATCAGCACCGGCCAGCGCGAGGGCGCGCGTCGCCAGCTCCGGACCAGCCTCGAGGTGCTCTTCCCGCTGGCCGTCGACGGGGTCCCGATCGTGGGGCTGGAGCCGTCCTGTCTCGCGGTGTGGCGCAGCGACGCGGCCGAGCTGCTGCCCGACGACCGACGGGTGCCGGTGGTCGCCGCCGGGATCCACACCCTGGCCGAGCTGCTGGAGCGGACCGCGGACTGGACACCGCCGGATCTCTCCGACGTCGAGGTCGTCGCCCAGCCGCACTGCCACCACGCCGCGGTCCTCGGCTGGCAAGCCGACGCCGCGCTGCTGGCCCGCTCGGGGGCCACGGTCACCACCCTCGGAGGCTGTTGCGGGCTGGCGGGCAACTTCGGGGTCGAGCAGGGTCACTACGAGGTGTCGGTCAAGGTCGCTGAGCACGACCTGCTGCCCGCCGTTCGCGCGCACCCCGACGCGGTCGTCCTCGCCGACGGCTTCTCCTGCCGTACCCAGCTGGCCGAACTCACCCGGCGACCGGGCGAGCAGCCCCGGACGGCCATCACCCTCGCCGAGCTCCTCCGCCGCTGACCCGCCAGTTCTTGTTTGACCCGCCGTCAGAATGCGGGAATCCCTGACTGGTCGGCGTGGTTTTGTCGCGAACGGGCACGGATTGCCGGGTTTCTGCGGCGTGTCGGACAGCACCTGGCTGGTCGGGGTGTCCGATTCGTCCGTGACGGCCGGTGGCGGCACCCGTAGGTTGCCGGTATGACTCCTAGCTTCGACGCGGTCGAGATCGTGGTCTCCGACATGGCCCGCTCGCTCGCCTTCTACCGCCGGCTCGGTCTCGACCTGCCGACCGAGGCGGACGCGGACGCCCACGTCGAGATCACGCTCCCCGGCGGCCTTCGGCTCGCGTTCGACACCGAGGACACGATCCGCAGCTTCGACCCGCACTGGACGCGGCCGACCTCGGGTGGCGGCCGCCAGACGCTGGCTTTCCGGTGCGCCGACCCGGCCGAGGTCGACCGGACCTACGCCGAGCTCACCGCCACCGGGGTGACCGGCCACCTCGAGCCGTGGGACGCCGTCTGGGGCATGCGGTACGCCGTGGTGCGCGACCCCGACGGTCACGGCATCGACCTCTTTGCCGACCTGGCCGCCACCTGATCCACCCGGCCCGAGATTTGCCGCCCACTCAGCGCAGGTCGCCGGGTAGCCGGCGTGCCCCGCTACACGACGGCACCCGGACGTCGAGAACGGTCCTCGGCCGGCCAGTGGTCCAGCCCGAAAGGCCGACTCGTCCACGCTGCTCGACCCGGTCCAGGCGTAGACGTCGGGTGGGGCAGCAGACGAGTCGGCCTTTTGGGTCAGCGCACCTCGTAGAAGGCCAAAAGCTTCAGCAGGACAGCGCGGAGGCTGACCGCGAGCTCACCCACAGCGGCGACGGTGCGCATGTTGGCCAGCACCCGGCTGGCCACTCGCCGGTGTGGAGACGACAGCGTGCCGTACGACATCACCGTGGCGAGGTCGTGCACGCGGTTGCCACACCGGTCGACCTCGACGTCGACCACGACCGACACCACCGTCGCGACCCACACCAGCGTCGCGATCGACACCACCGTCGCGATCGACACCCCCAGGCGAGGCCGGCGAGCGGTCCGGCGAGGAGGGGCGGCGCCGACCAGGCAGGCGACCCGGTGTGGCCGAACCGCTTCCCGAGCCACTCCGAGAGCGGGGTCGCGAGGACCTTCGTCAGGATCACCGCGAGGTTGGCCAGGCCGGCGCGCACGGGGCTCCAGCCGCAGGCGTATTGACGTGCAGGGATCAGCCCGAACATCATTCCGGCCATCGCGATCGAGGTGCCGATCTGAGCGAGAGAGGCGCCGCGGACCGTGCCATTGCGGAAAGCGCCGAGGTCGAGCCTCGGCTGCGGCGGATGACGCGCTCGTGCCACGAGAAGTCGACGAGGGGGGGCCGCACCGAGCGCGGAGGCGACGGTGGCGACGGTGGCGACCGAGCCAGCCGTGCTCGACACCGCTGGTCAGGGTGTAGCAGATGAGGCCGATCATGCTGATGCTGAGCAGAGCACCCGGGAGGTCGAGCGGTCGCCGTCAGCCCTCGGGGTCGTCGGCCGGAACGCCGCAGCGAACGCCGATTCAAGCGTTCAGCGCAACGGGGCATTGACGACGAGCAGCCACTCCCCGCGCACGTGCGCCCAGACGGTGCCGCCGAGCAGCGGGCCGAGGATCAAGCCGCTCATGCTGACGACGATTATCGCCGTCATCGCGCGCATCTGCAGTGCCTGCGCCTCGACGAGCCCCAGACCGGCGCGTTGGCGATCGGCGCCATCGTGGCGGCCGCGATGCCGAGCGCGGCGCGGAGGACTACCTCGGCCCATCCCGGACGCGGCGTCCACTGCGGCGGCGATCACCGCAGCAGGCCGGGTCGCTGCGGGCGACCGAGCCACCGGTGAGCACCGAGCTCAGTCGCGGGTGAGTCGGCGGTGCGTTGCCCGGTGCGGACGAGCCGCCTCGGCGCCCAGCCGGCTGATCTTGTTCTCCTCGTAGTCGGCGTAGTTGCCCTCGAACCAGAACCACTTGGCCTGGTTCTCGGCGTCGCCCTCCCAGGCGAGGATGTGGGTGGCGACGCGGTCGAGGAACCACCGGTCGTGGGAGATCACTACGGCGCAGCCCGGGAACTCCAGCAGCGCATCCTCCAGCGACTGGAGCGTTTCCACGTCGAGGTCGTTGGTCGGCTCGTCGAGCAGCAGCAGGTTGCCCCCCATCTTGAGGGTGAGGGCGAGGTTGAGGCGGTTACGCTCCCCCCCGGACAACACCCCGGAAGGCTTCTGCTGGTCGGGACCCTTGAACCCGAACGAGGCGACGTAGGCCCGCGACGGGACCTCGTAGTTCGCGACGTTGATGAAGTCCAGACCCTCGGAGACGAGCTCCCGCACGTTTTTGGTCTCGTCGAGCCCGGCCCGACCCTGGTCGACGTAGGAAATCTTGACCGTGCCGCCGATCGTGATCTCCCCGGCGTCGGGCGTCTCCTCCCCGGTGATCATCCGGAACAGGGTCGACTTGCCGACCCCGTTGGGTCCGATGACGCCGACGATGCCCGCCCGGGGCAGGGTGAAGCCCAAGCCGTCGAACAGCGTGCGGTCACCGTAGCTCTTGACGAGGCCGTGGGTCTCGATGACCTGGCTGCCCAGTCGCGGACCTGCGGGGATGTTGATCTCCTCGAAGTCCAGCTTCCGGTTGCGGTCGGCCTCGGCGGCGAGCTCTTCGTAGCGCGCCAGCCGCGCCTGGTTCTTGGCCTGACGGGCCTTGGGGCTGGAGCGGACCCAGTCGAGCTCGCGCTCGAGGATCTTCGCCCGCTTGGCGTCCTTGCGGCCCTCGACCTGCAGTCGCGCCTTCTTCGTGTCGAGGTAGGTGGAGTAGTTGCCCTCGTACGGGTGGGTCCGGCCCCGGTCGAGCTCGAGGATCCACTCGGCGACGTTGTCCAGGAAGTACCGGTCGTGGGTCACCGCCAGCACCGCACCGGGGTAGGCCTTGAGGTGTCCCTCGAGCCAGTTCACGCTCTCGGCGTCGAGGTGGTTGGTCGGCTCGTCGAGCAGCAGCAGGTCGGGCTGTTGCAGCAGCAGCTTGCACAGGGCCACCCGGCGCCGTTCACCCCCGGACAGCACGTCGACGTCGGCGTCCGGCGGCGGGCAGCGCAACGCGTCCATCGCCTGCTCGAGCTGGCTGTCGATGTCCCAGGCGTTCCGGTTGTCGAGCTCGGTCTGCACGTCACCCATCTCGGCCATCAGAGCGTCAAAGTCGGCGTCCGGCTCGCCCATCAGCACGCCGAGCTCGTCCATCCGGGCCTGCAGGCCCTTCACCTCGGCGACCGCCTCCTCGACGTTCTCGAGCACCGTCTTTCCCTCGGTCAACGGGGGTTCTTGGAGCAGGATGCCCACCGTGGCCGACTTGGCCAGCATGGCGTCGCCGTTGTTCGGTCGCTCCAGGCCGGCCATCACCTTGAGCAGGGTCGACTTGCCGGTGCCGTTCGGGCCGACGACCCCGATCTTGGCGCCGGGCAGGAAGGAGAGGGTGACGTTGTCGAGGACGACCTTCTCCCCCATCGCCTTGCGGACGTTGTGCATGGAGTAGACGAACTCAGCCATAGGGAGTGGACGCACCTTCGAGGAAGAGAAAGACGGAAGCAGCCACCGAGTATGTCAGCCCGTCGTCTCGATCCCGAACGGACTACAGCGCGACCCGGTACGGCTCGCCGACACCCACCGCACTTCCGTGCCCGGCTCGGTCCCTGGTGGGCCTCCGACGCCGACGACCGCCTTCCTCACCTGTCGCCGTGGTCAAGGCCAGCGTGCGCGACGCCCGCCACTGGCCGACCACCCCCTGTCCTCGTCCAGCTCCTCGTCCCCCAGGTCGTTATCTGGCGGCTGCCGAAGCCACACCGCTACCCGGCGGCCAGCAGGCCCGGAGCTGGTCATTCGGGCAAACAAGGCAGAGGACGGTCTCATCGCCTTCCTTGCGCACCCCAAGCCGCCGACCGCCAGCCCGCTGAGCCGGCGGGCTCTCGACCGTCCCTGGTCGCGCTCATGCGGCGACCGCTGCCGACGCCTCGTCCTCGGTCGGACCAGAGCCGTCCTCGTTCTCGACGGTCGAGATCAGCTCGCCCAGGTCGGCGGCCGCGGTCTCCGGGTCGGCGACCGGCCGGACCATCTTGGTGAAGCTAGCGGTTCCCCGGGCGAGGTCGTGGCCGATGGCGGTGGCCTCGAGCACGACCCGCTCGTGCTCGAGCTTGTCCTCCCGGCCCTGCCAGACCTGGGTGCGCAGCCGACCGGAAACGATTACCGGGTCACCCTTGTGCAGGCTGAGCGAGATGTGGTCGGCGAGGCTGCGGAAGCAGGTCACCGTGATCCAGGTCGTCGCGGCGTCGGTCCAGGTGCCCTGCCGGTTGATCCGCGGGGTGCACCCGAGCCGGAAGCTCGCCGTCGTGAGGTTGGGGTGGATCCGGTGCTCGACGTCGCCGCCGACCCAGCCGGTCATCGTGATCAAGGCGTCCATGGCTGTCTCCGTCCTGGGGCGGTCGGTCCGCCCGCACTGTCGATGAGACCCTCGGCGTTCGGCCGCTCGGTGGACCACCCGATCGCGCAGCTGTGGACAGCGCTCCGGCTCGGTAGCGACCTGTGGACAGGCCTGAGAATGTCGTGGTTGAGGACCTGGTAGGCCACCGATCGCATCAGGCTCGACCGGGCTGCCCACGGTCAAGCCGGCCCGCTCCGCCTTGTCGACGATCAGCTGGAGCGGCGCGGAGGGGTCCAGGTAGATCACCGATCGTCTCCGAGGTCGTCGCCTACCTCGCCCGCGTCCCCGTTCCCGATGGTCCTGACCGGGAACGCAAAGGGGCCGTCGCCCGCGTCAGGCGGCCCTGGGCGGTGCGCTCCAGAATGCTGCACCCGAGGGTGCAAGGTCAGCGCCGCGCGCGCTCCAAGGCCGCCACGGCCTGCCCGTAGCCGGCGAGCTCGGCGGTCACCGGGTTCACCACGAGTTCGGCGGTGACCTTGGCGATGTCGGCGCGCAGGGTCCGCGCGGCCTGTCGTGACCGGCGCCGGGCGCCGACCTCAACCCCGATCCGGCTGAACCCGGCCACCAGGAATCCGGCCAGCACCCCGCCGACCGCGAGCACCGTCGCCGCGGGCAGACCGGCCCAGCTCACGCGCGGCGGCGGCGGCAGCTGGAGGTACGCGAGCAGGAAGCCCCAGGTCAGCCAGGCCAGCCCGAGCACGACCGTGGCAATCAGCAGCCACTGCACGACCCGGATCAGCTGCCACCAGCGGCGGTGGCGATGAATGTCCAGGTCCGCCCGGGCGATGGCCTGGTCGAGGGCGTCCGGTAACTCGTCACCGCGCGACCGGGCGGCAGTCTTCACCGCGGTCAACCACCCGCGGGGCAACCCCTGGGCGGTCTCGTCCGCGAGGGCCCGGACGGCGGCGTCGACCCGGGCGGACTGGATCCCGGTGGCGGCGGGCAGCGAGGTGCGACCCACCGTGGCACCCGTCGGGCCGGCGGTGAGCTCCGCCCGGTCGCGGCTCTTGAGACGCCACCGGTCCAGGTGCAGCCGACGCAGCGGGTCCGGCCGGAGCCGACCCAGCCACGACACGACGGGCCAGCCCGTCGCCATCGCCCCCCGCCGACGCCAGGCCTTGGCCACCGCGTCGGTGACCGCAGGAACCCCGGCGGCGTCGGCCAGCGACCGGTTCATCTCAGACACGGCCCGGGCCGGTACCGACGCCGACCGGCCGTTCCCGCACGCCGCAGCCAGCTCGGCGGCCGCGGCGTCCAGGTCAGCCGCCAGCCGAGCGGCGGCGGCGTGCTTGCCGGCCGCCAGCCGCGTCAGCCGACGCTGGAGCTCGGGTAGGCCTTCGCCCGTGGCCGCTGAGGTCGCCACCACGGGGACCCCCTTCAGCCCCTCGGAGGCGAGCAGTCGCCCGAGGTCGCGGACGCACTCGTCGCGCTGATGAGCGCCCAGCCGGTCAGCCTGGTTCAGCACGACGAGCATCGCGTCGGCGTGCCGCGCCAGCGGGGCGAGGTAACGCTCGTGGAGGGCGGCGTCGGCGTACTTCTGCGGGTCCACAACCCAGACCAGGAGGTCGACCAGCTCGACCAAGCGCTCGGCCTCTTGCCGATGCGCCGTGACCACCGAGTCGTGGTCGGGCAGGTCGAGAAACACCAGCCCGTCCCGGCCGTCGGTCCTGCTCCCGTCGGCGGAGCCCGCCCCACCGGTCGTGACGATGTGGCGCTGCGGCACCCCCAACCAGTCGAGCAGTTCGGCGGCCCGACCCTCACCCCAGCTGGCGGCCAGCGCCGTGGACGTGGTGGGCCGCCGGACACCGACGGTCGCGACGGCGCCCCCGATCAGGGCGTTGAACAGGCTGGACTTGCCCGAGCCGGTCGCGCCGGCCAGAGCGACGACCGTGGCGTCACCCGACAACGCGAGCCGTCGATCGGCCCGCTGGATCAGCGACTCGGCCCGCTCCACCGCCGCTGCGTCCACCCGGCCGCGGCAGAGCTCCACCGCCTCGCCGAGAGCTCGCAGCCGCTCGACGAGCCGGGCGGTAGAGGCCTGACGGTCCTTGGTCAGCAACGGGCTCATCGCAGCTCACGCTCCGGCTCCAGCACGACGCCCTCGAGCACCGGCGCCGACGTCGAGGGTGCCTCCAGCGCCCGTCGCTCCGCCGGCGGCGACAGCGACGGCGTCGCAGGCTCGGCGTAGCCGTCGGTCCGCGCACGGCTGACCGCCTGCGCCGCGGACCGGATCGCGGCCGCCGCCTCCGGGTCGACCGCCTGAGCGTCCAGCAGCCGGTACCAGCGGACGAGCTCGGTGGACAGCAGTGTCTGGGTCCGGGCGTCGAGGTCTTCCTTGGCCCGTTCGGCCAACCGCCGGACGGCCTGATCCCCGAACACGGCCTCCAGGACGCGTTGCGCGAGCAGCGCCGTACCACCGGCGACGCCCACCTCGGCCCCGACCAGCCCGCCGGTGTGGGCGAAGACCACGATCATCAGCGCCACCCCCACCCCGTTGACCCCGAGCGCGAGAAAGCGCGCCTTCGACCGCTTACCCATGCCTTCGTCGGCGACCAGGTCGAGGACTCCGCCCTGCCAGTCGCGGATGGCCCGGCTGGTGGCGGTCGCGAAGGTCGCGGAGGCGCGCGACAGGTCCTCAGTCGAGGTCGCCAGCAGCGAGCGACCCGCGACGTGGGCCTGCCAGGACGACTCGGCTCGCTCGGCGGCGGCGTCGGCCTCGGCCAGCACCAGAGCCTCCAAACCACTCTCCACGGCCTCCTTGACCTGACCGGCCTGCGGCGGTTCGCCGCGGAGCACCGCGGTCACCCGGTCGCGTAGCCAGCCGATCTTCTGCTCCAACGCCCGGAAGAATTCCCCGGTGCCGACGAAGTCGTGCCAGCGGGCGAGCACCTCCCCGCGCAGCAGGGTGCCGTCGGTGGTCTGGACCGCCACCGTGCGGACGGCCTCGGAGTAGGACTGCTCGACCTCGGCCCGCAGCTGGGCGAGCGCCTCGACCTGGGCGTCCACCGCACCAGCCACGGTCGGCGAGCGCTGCGCCACCGAGGCCACGGCCCCGTCCAGGGTGGCCCGGACGACCGCGGCGCGGCTCCCCGCGTCGGCCGCGAGACCCGCGAGCCAGTTGCGCAACGGTTGGACGGCGGCGTCCGGAAGCAGCCCGTCGGCGTCGGTCACCGTCTCCGGTACGGCGAACAGCGGTGACCCGCCGAGCCCCCGCTCACTCATCATCTGGCCGAGGTGGGCCGGGACCTCGCGCATTGCTCCGGGCGGCACCCGGTCCAGCACCACCGCCACGGCGGCACTGCGCTCGGCGGCGGCGTGCAGGAACCCCCACGGCACGGCGTCGGCGTAGCGGGCGGCGGACGTGACGAACAACCACAGGTCGGCGGCGGCGAGCAGCTGGGCGGCAAGCTCCCGGTTCTCGACGACCACGGAGTCGATGTCGGGAGCGTCGAGCAGGGCGAGCCCTGGCGGCAGACCCTCCTCGGCGACCAACTGCAGCTCTCGGGTCCCGCTGCTGGCCCCGGTCATCCGCGGCAGGTCCGGCATGATCCGGCCCCCTTCGAACCACCGCCGCTCGCTCGGATGGTGCACCAGCACGGGTCCCCGGGTCGTAGGCCGGATCACCCCAGGACGCGACACCACCCGTCGGAGCAGAGAGTTGACCAGCGTCGACTTGCCGGCTCCGGTCGAACCACCGACCACCGCCAGCAGCGGGGCGTCGAGGGTGGCGAGGCGGGGTAATACGTAGTCGTCGAGCTGGTGACCGATCTCGGTCGCCGTCTCGCGCGCCGACGCCGCATCGGGCAGCGGAAGTGGCCACTGGGCCGCCTGCAGCGACGCCCGCAGCTCCTGCAGGGCCTGAAGCAGGCCCTGCTCAGGCGGCGGGGTCGTCATCTGCGCTCCTCGGTCAACGACCCGACCACGGTCAGCGGCCGGGCGGGGGGGCCCAGGTCGGGTCCACCTCGGAGTATTCCGTAGCGGCCTGACCCAACGGTGCCGTGCCTGGCGCGGCGGACATCGGCGGCCTGGCGCCGGGGTGCCCAGAGGCGGCCGGTGCGGGGTAACTGCCGCCGATCCCCGCCGGCCCGGGATAGGTCGGGGGGGCGTAGCCGATCGCGGTCTTCGTGCGGCCGAGGAAGCCGGGCCGCCTGAACGCCGGGTATGGCGCCCGGCCCTCGGGTGCGATGACCGCCTCCCCACGCAGCGACCGGGCCGTGGCCAGCAGCTCCTTCTCGCGGGCGAGCCCCGCCTGGTCGACGATGCCGACGGCCATGGAGTCCCGCAGGTAGGCGAGCTCAGTGAGCGAACGCTGCATCCGCACCGTGGCCCAGGCCACGGGCAATCCTTGGAACAGCGCGTGCCACAGCGCCTTGGCGCGGGTCCGAAGCCGCGACATCGGTTCCGGGTCGGTCTCGGGCAGCCAGCCGAGCCGGGCGTAGTCACTCAACCGCTCGTGGATGATCCGACCCTCGCGGAACAGCTGCCGCACGATGAAGCCGACCATCCCCAGGACGAGCGGGACGGCCACCAGCAGGTAGATCAGCAGCAGGCTGCGGCCCGAGGCGAAGCTCGAGGTGGCGTTGAAGAGCATGTGCAGGAAGACCGCCGCGCAGTAGCCGGTCAGCGGGGCCACCACGCGGACGATCTTGCTCTTGGAACGGACGGCGACCGCGAGTCCGATCCCGATCATCGAGGTGAAGAGCGGGTGGCCGAAGAAGGTCAACCCGCCACGAAGCACGAACAGCTGCTGCAGCGCCTGGATCGGCTCGACCTCGCCGAAGGTCTGCGCCGCATACCGGTAGGCCCGCCCGTAGTAGAGGATGTTCTCCACGAAGGCGAAGGCGGCCCCCGACAGGCCCGCCAGGACGATGCCACTCAGCCGGCTGACCCACTGGTACCGCATCAGGATGACCAGCCAGAAGAGCACCGTGCCCTTGCACGCCTCTTCGACGAAGGGGGCGACGTAGATCGCCGCTCGGGCTCCGGTGGCCGGGTCTCCGTTGCCGACGATGCTCAGGTGGCCGGCGGCCCAGGTGTTAACCTGAGCCGCGACGTAGGTGGCGACGCAGGCACCCCAGCCGAAGGTCATCAACCAGACCCAGAAGCGCTGCGGCCGGAAGCGGTCGGCCCAGAGAAACAGCAGACTGAGGGGGATCGCGGTGATTGCCGCGTAGCGGGCCGCGATCGGCACCGCCTCGGTACCCAGGCCGAGGACCCGGCCGCCGGGGACGTCCTGGTCGGGCACGACCTGCTGGTAGAGCAGCACCAGCAGGGTCGCGTACACGCCCAGCATCACCACGCTCAGCCAGAACAACCGGCTGCCGACGACGCGGCGCGGCCAGGGCTGATCGGGGCCGGGGGTCCGCGGGATGCCCGCACGGGCCGCCGCCTGTCGCGGCGTCAGCACCTTGGTCGAGCCGGCCGGACGGCGGCTCAGCGGCGCGGGAGTGGCGGACACCCCGAAAGGCTACCTAGTGCCGGTGGCCCTGCGGCGGGGTAAGTCTGGAATGCGCAGAAAGAGCGAACCCGCCGCTTTATAGTGAACTCACCTTGCGTCCGCCCCTCACGGGAAGGCTGGCCGCGCTTGACTGCCACCGCCGTACGTTCACCGAATCCGACCGTCGACCACCGCCCGGACGCCACCGAGCTCCTGACGGCGCTGTTGCGCGAGCGCGTCCTGGTGATGGACGGCGCGATGGGCACCCTGCTGCAGACCAAGAACCTGGTCGAGGCCGACTTCCGCGGTGACCGGTTCGCCGACTGGCCGAGCGACCTGCAGGGCAACAACGACCTGCTCACGCTGACCCAGCCGGAGGTGATCCGGGGTGCGCACGCCGACTACCTGCGCGCCGGCGCGGACCTGATCGAGACCAACACCTTCAACGCGCAGCGGATCAGCCTCGCCGACTACGGCATGTCGGAGCTGGCCTACGAGCTCAACCTGGCCGCTGCGCGACTGGCGCGAGAAGCGGCGGACGCCGAGACCGCGAAGGACCCGAGCCGACCACGGTTCGTGCTCGGGGCGCTCGGGCCGACCAACCGGACCGCCTCGATCTCCCCCGACGTGAACGACCCCGGGTTCCGCAACGTGAGCTTCGACGATCTCGTCGGGGCCTACCTCGAGCAGGCCCAGGGGCTCGTCGACGGCGGCTCCGACGTGCTGATCATCGAGACGATCTTCGACACGCTCAACGCCCGCGCGGCGATCTTCGCGGTGGAGACGCTGTTCGAGGGCCACGACCGGCGCTGGCCGGTGATCATCTCCGGCACGATTACCGACGCCTCCGGCCGGACCTTGTCGGGTCAGGTCACCGAGGCCTTCTGGAACTCCGTGCGGCACGCCCGGCCGCTGGCCATCGGGCTCAACTGCGCCCTGGGGGCCAACGAGATCCGGCCCTACCTGGCCGAGCTCTCACGGATCGCTGACACCTTCGTCTCCACCCACCCCAACGCGGGTCTGCCGAACGCCTTCGGGGAGTACGACGAGTCGCCCGAGGCCATCGCGGAGGTGATCGGGGAGTTCGCCCAGTCGGGTCTGGTCACCATCGTCGGCGGCTGCTGCGGGACCACTCCCGACCACATCGCGGCCATCGCCAAGGCCGCCGCCCCCGGCACCCCGCGGGCCCCGGCCGAGCTCGTTCCCGCCCTCCGGCTCTCAGGTCTGGAGCCGATGACGATCACCGACGAGTCGCTCTATGTCAACGTGGGCGAGCGGACCAACATCACCGGCTCCGCCAAGTTCCGCAACCTGATCAAGGCCGGCGACTACCCTGCGGCGCTCACCGTGGCCCGGCAACAGGTCGAGGCCGGCGCGCAGGTGATCGACGTCAACATGGACGAGGGGATGATCGACGGCGTCGCGGCGATGGACCGCTTCACCAAGCTGATCGCCTCCGAGCCCGACATCTCCCGGGTGCCGATGATGATCGACTCCAGCAAGTGGGAGGTGATCGAGGCCGGCCTGAAGTGCGTCCAGGGCAAGTCGATCGTCAACTCGATCTCGATGAAGGAAGGCGAGCAGGCGTTCGTCGAGCGCGCCGTGCTGTGCCGCAAGTACGGCGCGGCGGTGGTCGTGATGGCGTTCGACGAGGACGGGCAGGCCGACAACCTCCAACGCCGTAAGGAGATCTGTCAGCGGGCGTACACGATCTTGACCGAAACCGTCGGTTTTCCCGCCACCGACATCGTGTTCGACCCCAACGTGTTTGCGATCGGCACCGGCATCGAGGAGCACGCCAACTACGGCGTGGACTACATCGAGGCCACCCGATGGATCAAGGCCAACCTGCCGGGTGCCCTGGTCTCCGGCGGGGTCTCCAACGTGTCGTTCTCCTTCCGGGGCAACAACCCCGTCCGCGAAGCGATCCACGCCGTCTTCCTCAAGCACGCCATCGAAGCCGGCATGGACATGGGGATCGTCAACGCCGGCGCTCTGGTGATCTACGACGAGATCGACCCGGAGCTGCGCGAGCGGATCACCGACGTCGTGCTCAACCGGCGCGCCGACTCCACCGACCGGCTGCTCGAGATCGCGGACCGCCACAACAAGGCGGCAGTGGCCGAGGTCGACGCGCGGCAGGAGTGGCGTGAGCTCCCCGTCCGCGAGCGGATCACCCACGCGCTGGTCAAGGGCATCGACGAGCACGTGGTGGCCGACACCGAGCAGCTGCGCCTCGAGCTCGTCGAGTCCGGTGGTCGACCGCTCGACGTGATCGAAGGCCCCCTGATGGAAGGCATGGGCGTGGTCGGTGACCTCTTCGGGGCCGGCCGGATGTTCCTGCCCCAGGTGGTGAAATCGGCCCGGGTGATGAAGAAGGCGGTCGCCCATCTCGTGCCCTTCATCGAGGCTGAGCGTAAACCGGGGGACGCTGCGCACGCCAAGGGCAAGATCGTGATGGCCACGGTCAAGGGAGACGTGCACGACATCGGTAAGAACATCGTCGGCGTCGTCTTGCAGTGCAACAACTACGACGTGGTCGACCTCGGCGTCATGGTGCCGGCGCAAAAGATCTTGGACACGGCCGTCGCCGAGCACGCCGACGTCATCGGTCTCTCCGGACTGATCACCCCGAGCCTCGACGAGATGGTCAACCTCGCCGCGGAGATGGAGCGGCAGGGCTTCCAGATCCCCCTGCTGGTCGGGGGGGCGACCACCTCCCGGGCCCACACAGCGGTGAAGGTGGACCCGAAATACCACGGTCCGGTGGTGTGGGTGAAGGACGCGAGCCGCTCCGTGCCGACCGTGGCCTCGCTGCTCTCCGACGAGCGCCGCCCGGCCCTGCTGGCCCAGGTCGCCGAGGACTACGACGACCTGCGGACCCGGCACGCCGCCAAGAGCCAGCAGCGACCGTTGATCTCGGTCGACCAGGCACGGGCGGCCGCGACGCCGATCGACTGGTCGAACTACCACCCACCCCGGCCACGCCTGCTGGCCCAGCAGGCCAAGGACTTCCACGAGGTGCCGCCGCACGACCGAACGGCCACCCCCCTGACGTACACCAAGACCTTCCACGACTACCCGATCACCGAGCTACGGCCCTACATCGACTGGCAGCCGTTCTTCAACGCCTGGGAGATGAAGGGCCGGTTCCCCGACATCCTCAACAACCCGGCGACCGGTGAGGCCGCCCGTCGGCTCTACGACGACGCCCAGCTCCTGCTCGACAAGGTCGCCGACGAGAAGTGGCTCCGGGCGGCGGCGGTGGTCGGTCTGTTCCCCGCCAACGCGGTCGGAGACGACATCGAGGTGTACCTCGACGAGAGCCGGAGCGAGGTGCGCACCACGTTGCACCACCTGCGGCAGCAGGGCAAGCATCGTGACGGCATCCCGAACCGGTCGCTCAGCGACTTCGTGGCCCCGGCGGCGACGGGCCTGGCCGACTACGTCGGCGGGTTCGCCGTCACCGCCGGACTGGGGATCGAGGAGCACACCGCCCGGTTCAAGGCCGAGCTCGACGACTACTCCGCCATCCTGCTCGAGTCGGTCGCCGACCGGCTGGCCGAGGCCTTCGCCGAGCGGCTGCACGAACGGGTCCGCAAGGAGTTCTGGGGGTACGCAACCGATGAGCTGCTGGCCAATCCCGACCTGATCGCGGAGAAGTACGCGGGCATCCGCCCGGCGCCGGGGTATCCCGCGTGCCCCGACCACACCGAGAAGTCGACCCTGTGGTCGCTGCTCGACGTCGAGGCACAGACCGGGATCACCTTGACCGAGAACATGGCCATGTGGCCGGGGGCCGCCGTCAGCGGTTGGTACTTTGCCCACCCGCAGAGCCAATACATGGTGGTCGGCCGGCTGGGTCGCGACCAGGTCGTCGACTACGCCGAGCGGAAGGGCTGGACCCTGGCCGAGGCCGAGAAGTGGCTCGGTCCGAACCTGGGCTACCTGCCGGAGGACTGACCCGCTTCACAACCGTGGTACTCGTCGCCAGCTTCCCGATCTCGCGTGTGATCCTCCGCCCTCCGACTCTGACGGCGACGGCGACGGCGACGGCGACGGCGACGGCGACGGCGACGGCGACGGCGACGGCGACGGCGGTAACAATCATGGCTACGCTCTCGCCGGGATCCTGCGGGCTGCGGGTCTGGCGCAGCCGGTCACCACGAGCGCCGGCCGCTGGGAGACCGGCCCCGACGCCGTCGCCCACGGGTTGATCACCGGCATCCTGCGGACCCTGTCGCCCGTCCTCACAGCCCGTGGCGTCGTCACCGCCGAGGAGCTACAGATCGACACCCTATGACCGATCTGCGGTCGGCGGCTCGGGAGGCGGACGCGCGCATCGGCGCTCCGCTGCTGCTCAGCAACTGGGCGCGCAAGCCGTCCTGACCTCAGGGCCGCGCCCCCGGTAGGAATCGAACCTACGACCGACAGATTAGAAGGCTGCTGCTCTATCCGCTGAGCTACGGGGGCCGGGCCCGATCCTAATGAACCCCTCAGCGCGAGGTGAACTCGATCCGGTCCCAGCTCAGCACCCGGCTGAAGTACGGGCGAATCGTCACCCGGAGGTAGTTTGTGGCGTTCTCGTCGCCGTCGAGGGTGACGCGGGTGAGGTTGTCGACCGGCCCCGCCACGTCGTACAGCCGCAGCCACTTCTCCCCGGCCTTCAGGGGCTGGTCGGTCCGGTACTCGTGGGTGTCGCCGTCGAACAGGTAGACCGGGCCGTCGAAGTCCGCCGCCTGGGCGGCCAGCGCCTGGACGATCGGTCGGTAGGCGATTTCGTCGGCATCGGAGCGTTCGGGGGAGAACATGTCGGCCTGGGTGAACAGCACCACCGCCCGCGCGTCCTCGTCGCGCGCGGAGCTGAAGGTATCTTTGATGAGCCGTACGGCGGCGGCGGTCCGGCTCGTGAACTCCGCGCGCTCCTTCGGGGTCGGAGCGGTCTCGCCGGTCCAGACGAACAGGCCGTTGCGCGGCCCGACCGCGTGGAACGCCCCGAAGCTGACCTTGGCCCTGGTGAACCGCACGTTCTCGGGGTAACCCAGGTCGTCCTGCGACACCACGGTCATCGGCTCCGCGCCGAGCGTGCGTCCCGGGTGGGCGAAGAAGACCTGACGCAGCACCTTCAGCCGTTCCAGCGGGTTGTAGCTGCCGTTCGCGGGCCGGTAGCAGTCAGCCCACTCGTTGTCGCCCGGGGTGTAGACGAACGGCTGGGTGAAGCGGTCGAACTCGGTCCTGATCCGCTCGTAGTAGGCCTTGGAACAGTCCCCGTCGTCCTTGATGTCGCCCAGGTGGGCGGTGAACTGCACGTCGGAGTCCGCGTTGATCTGACGGGCCACCGCCGGGAAGTTCTGGAGCTGGGTGGCGTCGTAGGGGTAGTCGGCGATGATGGCGAACGTGTAGGGCTGGTCGGCGCAGTCGGTGCAGGGGGGCGGGGTCTCGCTCCGCGACTTGTAGGACCGGTACGCCACCAGTCCCACCACGCCAAAGACCACCAGCAATCCGAATGCCGTCGCGAGGGTGAGAACCCAACGCGGGCGTGAGAGCTGCGATGCCACCCGCAGGACATTACGTCAGAATCTCAAAGGGTTCAGTCGACCCGTAAGGTTGTCGAGCTCGTCGGACCGCCGGCGACGTCCCTAGCCGCAGGCCAGTTGCAGCTCCTCCAGGTAGTCGGCTGCCGCGTCGGACCACGTCCGGCCGGACGAGACGACCTCCTGGGTGTCATCCCCCGCCGGAGAGGTCAGCACGGCCACGACGCGGTTCGCCACGGCGGCGACGTCGGCCTCCACCCACAGCCGGGGGTGGCCTGGTTGCTCCCGGGCGGCGACCGGGGTCGCGACGACGGGGAGCCCCGCGGCGAGGGCCTCGGTGACCGAATTGCGGATGCCCACCCCGGAGCGGTCGACGAAGACGGCGACGTCGGCCGCCGCGAAGACCTCAGCCACCGACGCCACGTTGCCCCGGACCTCGACACCGTCGCCACTCAGGGCCAGCACCTCGTCGCCCGGCTGCCGCCCGGCGACGACGACCCGAACGGCAGGCACCTCGGCGCGGACCCGGGGCAGGACCTCGCGGACCAGGGTGCGCGCACTCTCGACGTTCGGTCCGTAGTTCAGGCTCCCCACGAAGCAGATCACGGGGTCAGCGGCGGTTCGGACCGCCCGCCGGACGACGGTGGCGCCGTTCGGGATCGCGCGGACTGGCCGGCCCAACGCGGCCGACCAGCGCTGGGCATCGGCCTCACCGACGGTGAGCAGCCGGGTCGCCGACGGCAATCGGCGTTCACGTCGCAGGCTGCGGGCTGCCCGCAGAGACCGGTAGCGCGCCCGCCACCCCGACGCGATCCTGGCCTCCATCGCGAGCCGGATCGACCACGGGTCCACGGTCTGCAGGACCACCGCACCGACCACGTCGTGGGCCAGGAACGCGACGTGCGGACCGTGCAGCAAGGTGACGTCGGCCTCGTGCGACCACGCGCGGGCCGTCGACCGGGCCCGCGCCGTCCGTCGCAGCTCCTCCCCCGCCTCGCGACCGGTCAGCAGGGCGGCCGTCGCGGCAGCACCGGACCGCGTCGGCAGGGTCTCGACCCGGTCGCACCGAGCCCGTACCGGGGACGGAACCGCCACCGGACCCGCGAAGGTGAGGAGGTTCACACTCACCGTCTCGGGGAAGGCCTGCACCACCTCGTACGGGATGAGCGAGCTCCCGTCGCCCCGCTCAGGATCGCGGTTCGGAACGCTTTCTGTGACGTAGAGCACTCGGAATGGCCGACCGTGAGGGGTCGCCCGCATCACACTCATGAGCCGTTTTCGCCACCTTCGGGAGGCCCGGGTCGTTGGGACAGGACCTTTCGGGTCGCCCCATCGCAGCTGATGTCTTTACTATGTCGTTCACCGGGGGGTGCTCGAACGGTAACCGCTTGTTCATGAAGTGGTCGCGAGCTGGTTGTCGTTACGGTCATGCCCTTGGTCTCTGCCGACACTGGGCGGGCCCGGCGCCACGTCTCGAGGTCGGTCAGCCATTGATCGATCTGCCCGAGACGGGGACCATGATGACCGACGACCTACTTGCTTGTGTCGGGAGCAGTCCAATGACGCTCACCGAACGGCCCGTCAACCACCGATCGGTGGCCCAGCGCAGCAGCGTGTGGTGCGCTGAGACCGAACTGTCCGCGCCGCCCACCCTGCGGGCCGTGTCGCCGCAGCTGGATCCGACTGCCTCCGTGCGCGTGCTCGTCCGCCTGCACGGCGAGCCGGTCGGCTACCTGACCTTCGACGAGCCGGTCGGCGAGCTCGACCCCGGGTTGGTGCACGCGTGCAGCCGGGTCGAGTTCGCCGACCAGATCGGTCGCCACCTCGATCGGGAGGGCCTGGCCGGGTCCGGACTGGTGCCGGGTCAGCCGTTGCCGCCCGCCACCGTGTCCTGCCCCAACCACGTCGCGACCACCGAGCCCGTCTCGGTGGTGGTCTGCACCAGGGACCAGCCCGAGCACGTGCGGGGCTGCCTGGAGCGGTTGGCTCGGCTGACCTACCCCCTGCTGGAGGTGGTCGTCGTCGACAACGCACCCAGCGACGACCGCACCCGTGACCTGGTGCTCGCCCACGCCGGGTCCGACCCGCGCTTCCGCTACGTGCGCGAGTCGCGCCCGGGGCTGTCGGTGGCGCGCAATCGTGGGCTGAGCGAGGCCAGCCACCGCTACGTGGCGTTCACCGACGACGACGTCGCCGTGGACGAGCGGTGGATCCACGGGCTACTGCGCGGTTTCCGGGCGGCGCCGCACGTGGCCTGCGTGACGGGTCTGGTCTGCACCGCCTCGATCAGCTCGGAGGCCGAGGCCTATTTCGACGCCCGGTCTCCCTCGTGGTCCAGCCGGTGCGAGCCGGAGGTGTTCGACCTCACCGACCACCGCCGGGACTCCGCCGTCTATCCGTACTCGGCCGGGATCTTCGGAACCGGGGCCAACTTTGCGTTCGACCGCGACGCGCTCGGCGTGGTCGGGGAGTTCGACGAGGCGCTCGGTGCGGGCACCCGGACCCGGGGCGGAGAGGACCTCGACATGTTCGTACGGATCCTGCTCAGCGGCTTCGCCATCGCCTACGAGCCGGCCGCGATCGTCTGGCACCACCACCGGGCTGACGACGCTGCCCTGCTCCGACAGATGTTCGGCTACGGCTCCGGCCTGACGGCCTACCTCACCAAGTGCGTCGTCCGCTCCAGCAGCCGATGGGGGGTGCTGCGCGCCGTGCCCGCCGGCCTGCTCAGGATGGCCGCCATCCGTACCAAGACCCAGGAGCGGCTGCCCGAGCTCGCCCGGTCGCCGCGGCGAGCCTGGGCGCGGGAGGTCGCCGGGTACCTGGCAGGGCCGTGGCTCTACCTTCTCGCGGCACGATCGGCCCGTTCCGGACGGAGTCCGTTCGTTGCCTGACATCATGCCAGCTCCACATCGGCCGCGTCACCACCTCGACGAGCCGCGCCCCACCACGGTGCCCGAGAGGGTCGATGCCCTCTGGCGGGGCCCGTGGTTCCCGACGGTCCTCGCCGGACTCGCTCTGGTCGTCTGGCTGGTGTCCATCCCGTTCGTGCGCGTGTCGGCGATCGACGGCTGGGGCCTGCTCAGCGGACTGCCGCTGGGGTGGTATGCCGCCTACGCGATCACGACCGTGGCGCTGCTGGTCGGACTGGGCTCGGCGACGTCGAGCTCGCTCGGGGCCATCCGCTTTCGGCTCGTTCGCAGCAAGCAGTGGGTCCCGGCCTTCGCGGTGCTGGTGATCATCCTGTTCGCGACCACCGCTCTGGTCTACGACGCTCCTCGCTATCCGTGGACCTACAAGCACATCGGGGTGACCGAGTACCTGATCCTGCACGGGGCCCCGGCGCCCGACCTGGACATCTACCAGAACTTTCCGGGCTTCTTCTACATCATGGGTCTGCTGCACGAGCTGACCCGGATCCCGCTGTTGCTGATGGCTCGGTGGAGCGAGGTCGTCACGATGGCCGTCAATGCGGTCGTCGTCTACTGGACCATGGGGGCGCTCACCCGCAGCGCCCGTGAACGGGCGGTCACCGTCGTGCTGTTCACCTTGTCCAACTGGATCGGCCAGACCTATTTCGCCCCGCAGGCCCTCGCCTTCCCGGTGGGGATGTTGGTGATCGGCGTCTTCCTCCGCCTGCTCGCGGCGGGTCACGGCCGTCCGGCCACGAGTGCTGCCATCCTCGTGGCCGAGCCCACCCAGCGGCACGCCGCCCACGCGCCCGGGCACACGTCCTTCTGGAGTCGTCCCGGCGCCGTGCTGCTCTGCGTCGGCTTGTTTGCCGTGATCGTGGTCAGCCACCAGTTCACCCCGGTCGCTGTGCTGTTGCAGCTCGGGCTGTTGGTCGTGATCTTCCGGGCCCGACGCCCGTGGCTGCTGGTGGTCTGCGCGATCGTCGAAGGGCTCTGGGTGCTGACCACGCTCCCCTACCTCACCGCACACTTCTCCTTGCTGGAGAAGACCAAGTTCGACAAC
>JBPCRP010000146.1:0-7294 GCA_050996715.1 Propionibacteriaceae bacterium | reverse complement strand
GGTGGGGGGCGTGGGGGGGGGGTTGTGTGTTTGACCGGCGCGTTCTCCCCACCCCCCCAGGCCCAGGAGGTGGTGTCACCCGTCCGAGGCAGCACGTGAACAGCACGCAGGTCGGTGAAGGTAAACCGCGCGTACCGCGTCGCCCACGACAGCGCGGCGCAGGCGCTGAGAGAGTCGTCCAGACCGACAACGACTTCATTGCGATCCAGCTCCATGGTGAGGTCCTTGTGGCGCGAGTCGTGGCCGGTCTTCGTGCACCTGCGCTCAGGCGGATATCGGCGTGGACTCTTCGGTTTGGATGCTGCCGGCCGGCTCAGTCGTCGGTCCGTCGTGGCTGGAGGCTGCGGCCAGTGAGGGCACCGAAGCCGGAGCAGAGGCTGCCGTCGTCGGGTTCGACCTCGTGCGGGTGGGCGGCCCGGCAACTGCCGCGGGGGTGGCGTTCTCGAGAAATCGGAGGAGTTCCACCGGAAACGGCAGGACCAGGGTGGAGTTCTTCTCCGCAGCCACCTCCACGACGGTCTCCAGCAGTCGCAGCTGCAGCGCGGCGGGTGTTTCGGCCATCACCGCGGCGGCCTCGGCGAGCTTGCCGGAAGCCTGGAGCTCACCATCGGCGGTGATGACCCTCGCTCGACGTTCGCGCTCGGCCTCTGCTTGCCGAGACATGGACCGCTTCATGGACTCCGGCAGCTCGACATCCTTGATCTCGACCCGGTCGATGTGCACGCCCCAGTCGGCGGCAGGACTGTCGATCATCAGCTCCAGTCCCTGGTTGAGCCGTTCCCGATCGCACAACAGATCGTCCAGCATGCTCTTCCCGATGATGGACCTCAGGGAGGTCTGCGCAACCTGCCCGATGGCCGAGCCGTAGTCCTGCACGTCAACCGCGACCCGCAGCGGATCGACGACACGGAAGTAGACCACCGCGTCGACGCGGACCGTGACGTTGTCTCGGGTGATCCCGTCCTGGGCCGGCACCGGCATGGTGATGATCTGCATGTTGATCTTCTGGAGTCGGTCGACGAACGGGATGATGAGGGTCAACCCCGGCCTGCGCGTCTGCGCGTCGACCCGGCCCAGCCGGAACACCACGCCGCGCTCGTACTGCTTGATCACCCGCATGCAGGTGCCCATGATCACCAGCGCCACGAGGAACACCGTGGCTACCACGATCACCATCGTCATCACCGGCACGTCGGTCTCCTTACCTCGGTCCGTCATCGACATAAGTATCGTAACACGATACAATCGCGGTGACGACTAGCTGTTGACCCGACGTCAAGGAGGAACAATCATGAACGGGCCGCGATCGTGACGACACCCGAGCTGGCGGTCGCCGATCCCCTGTCGAAGGCCGACTTCGAGGCCTTGGCGCGATTTCGTTTCGGGCTCCGTCGCTACCTTCGGATCAGCGAGGAGATCGTCCGGGCCCGCGGGGTGACGCCGCAGCAGTACCAGCTGATGCTGGCCCTGATGGGCTACCCCGGTCGGGAGTGGGCGTCTGTGCAGGAGCTGGCCGACCTGATCCAGCTACGCCACCACAGCGTGGTGGAGCTGATCAATCGTGCGCAACGGCAGGGTCTGGTCCGGCGCGAGCCGCACCCGAGCGACGCGCGCGCGGTGCGGGTCTCACTGACCCCTGACGGCGAGCGAGCGCTGGGTCAGCTCAGCGCGCTGCACCGTGACGAGCTGCGTCGACTGGGGCCAGCCCTCTCACAACCGTTCTGGGACGACATCTCCTTCTCGGGTCAGGGCGTCGAGGTAGGTCGAGGATGAACGAGGTCACCGTCGAAGCGCTCACCGAGGACCAGTGGTCTGCCTATCGCTCGATCCGCCTCGAGGCGCTGCAGGAGTCTCCCGGGGCGTTCACCAGCAGCTTTGCCGAAGAGTCCGACCACGACGAGCCACGTTGGCGAGCGTGCATGCTGCGTGCGCAACGGCTTCTTGCCGTACGCGACGGCCGCCCGACCGGGGTGGTGTCGGTCGGGCCGTCGCGGAGTAAAGACCTCTCGGCCGATCTATTCGGCCTGTGGGTCAAGCCGACCTCGCGCAATACCGGTGTGGCCTGGCGACTGGTCGAGGCGGCCGGAGAACACGCCCTGGCGAACGGGTGGACCCACCTCGACTACTGGGTCGGTACCCAAAACGGCCGGGCCATCGGGTTCGCGACCAACTTCGGGTTCCGCGTGACGTCGCAACGACGCTCCGCGCGCGTGCCCAGCGAGGAGTTCGGTGACCAAGAGCTCGCCCTGACGTTGCCGCTGACCGGTGATCCCGGGGTACCGAACCCGATGGGGCCTCGGTTCGCCGCCCGATCCGGACCAGCTGGCGAGGCCCACGGGTCGCGCGCTGAAGCCGGGTCGAGCCGCTCGACGGAGCACCAATGAGGATCTGGACGCGGCGGACGACCAGGTGATCGGGCCGCGTCCTCGGAGCGATTCTCAGCGCGGGGCGGACATGACTCCCGACGACATCCACGTCGCCGGGAGACTGTCCGATCTGTCCGATCTGTCCGATCTGTCCGATCTGTCCGATCTGTCCGATCTGTCCGGTCGGGCCGACGTCGAGCGTCTTGTGCGGACCTTCTACCGACGGGCGTTCGCGGATCCCTTGATCGGGCCGATCTTCCTCGACGTGGCCCGCATGGACCTCGAGGCGCACCTTCCGGTGATGTGCGACTTCTGGCAGACGGTCCTGTTTCGGTCCGGCCTGTATCGGCGGAACGCATTACGGGTGCACGCCGATCTCCACGCGCTGTCTCCGTTGTCAGCTGAACACTTCGCTCGCTGGCTCAGCCTGTGGACGACAACCGTCGACGACACCTTTGCCGGAGTCAAGGCCGACCTCGCCAAGACCCAGGCCCAGCGCATCGCCTCCTCGATCAGCCGGCGACTGCTCGGCGAGTCCGGCAGCCAGTTCGTCACCATCGAACGGCCGCGGCCCCGCGTCTCGGATCGCCCTCCCGGGTGAGAGCCGGCCGAGCCCGAGCGAAACCTCAGCTCAGCTCGTGGCGCCCTCGGGTATTGAACCGACGTTTGTCCTCCTAAACTGTCGGAGTGTCCCCAGCAGTGTCGGACGGTCAGCATTCGGCCTTGGCGGTCCCCTCGCGACGTCGGCTGCTCGACGCCCTTCGCGCCGCGAATGTGCCGATGGACGGGGCTCGCCTCGCGGAGGCGGTCGGACTGCACCTGACGACGACCCGGTTTCATCTCGACGTGCTCCAGCGGGCCGGTCTCGTCAGCCGGACCGTCGAGCACGGCGGCCGGCCGGGTCGACCCCGGCAGTTGTTTCGGGTGGTCGCCGAGGTGGACGAGATCGACAGTTACCGACAACTGACCGAGGTGTTGGCCAGCGCGCTCGTGACCGGATCCGGCGACGCTGCGCAGCGGGCTGAGGAGGCCGGCCGACGGTGGGCCGAAAGGCAGGTCTTCGCGGAGAACCTGTCGTGGGACGAGGCCAGCCGGCGGGTCGCGACCTTGTTCGACCAGCTGGGGTTTGCGCCGCGGCTGGTTGATGACCATCAGGGCCGGCACGTCGAGCTGACCGCGTGCCCCTTCCGCGACGCGGCCCGTAGCTACCCCCACGTCGTCTGCAGCGCGCACGCCGGATTGCTGCGAAACGCGCTGGCCCGGCTCAACCAGCCAGACGCCGAGGAGGCGCAACTACGCCCGTTCGTGGGAGCCGAGTTGTGCATCGCTGACCTCCCGGGAGCCGACGACGACCCGACGACCAACCCCCGACCCAAGTCCCCTCGTGCTTCCGGGCGTGACCACTGAACCTGTGAGCTGACGGGCCAGAGCCCAACGCCTCCCACGCCGCGGTGTTGTCACTATCGCAGTGATGCGCGGGGAAGGTCGGTGGCGGGCCAGTCGAGGAGCCGCGCCCCGAGTACCGCCATGTGCAGCGCGAGCCGTTGGCCAGGGTCGGCTGGATCGTGTCCGGTGAGGGTTCGGACTCTGGCGAGCCGATAGGTGACCGTACGAACAGACAGGTGGAGTCGCCGTGCCGTTTCGGTCGTGACCCCCCCGGCGGCGAAAAAGGTCTCCAGCGTCTGCAGCAGCGGTTCGGCGCCACCCCGGGCCTTGGTGAGCGGCGGCAGCAGGGCGTGCACCAGGTCGACCAGGGCGGCCTGGTCCCGGCCGAGCACGCGGTAGACCAGCAGGTCGCGCACCGGCACGACGCTCTCGCCCAGGCGCAGCCGTCGAGCCAGCAGGAGGGCCTCGCGAGCCTCCTCGTAGGAACGCGCGACGCCGTACGCGCCTGGGAACGCCCGGCCCCCCGCCACCCGCCACTGGTCGTGCGTGACGTAACGACGTAGCTGGGTGTGCGCGAAGCCGGCCGGGTCCGCGACCTGGACCCCGGACACCACGTTCCGCAGCTCACCGGGGACGAGCATCACCAACAGGTCGTCCTTGGTGGCGACCAGGACGTCCCGATCGCCGAAATGGTCGACGATCAGCCGTTCCATCACCACCGCCGCCCGCTCCAGGCTGGTCGGCGAGGTGGCGGGCGCGGCAAGCAGCACCTGATGACTGCGCCCCAGGTCGAGCCCGAACGGCTCGGCCCGCTCGACCAGGCGGGACACGTCGGCGTCACCGCGCAGCAGATCGTCGACGAACTCCCGCCGCGCCGACTCCTCCTGTCGGATCATCTGTCGTCGCGCGTCCTGGTGACCTTCGACCAGCACCTCCACCGCGTCGGTGATCACCCGCAGGACGGCCTCGGCAGCCGCCCGGATCTTCTCCCGCTCGCGGGGGGACGTCAACAGCGACGGGATCCCTTGCCACAGCCGCCACGCCGCCGACAGGTACAGGTCGACCGCCCGGTTCGCGTCGACACCCTCTTCGGCTGCCCGTTGACCGAGTCGTCGCACCGAGGACAGCTCCTGCTTCTGCGGCCGGCGCCCCGTCAGGGCGGCGTCGGCAAGGATGTCCAGGTACTCCCCGAGCAACTCGATCGGAGCGTTCGCGTCCGCAGCCGCCGTCCGGGCCACGACCGCCAGCCATGCCTGCAACCCGTCAACCCGCTCGACACCCCTGCCCTGGTTCTCCGTCATGGTCCCTCCGTCATGATCTCGACGCCCCGACCCTGGCTCGAAGCGCGCTGCTGGGTCTCGGCAACCAGACTCTGCTGATCTTCTCCGGGTTTGCCCATGGTTGGCAACGTGTCCGCCAGGCACGATAGAGGGGAACTCGACACAGTGCCTGTCGAGACGTCGATCGAAGGAGGGCAAGGCGATGAACGACACCGAGGTGCCGCGGCGCCTGGACCTGCACAACACCAGCATCGACTTCTTGACCGCAATGGCCGGTCGGTGCGGATTCACCCACCTCGACACTGGCCGGATCTGCCGGCTCCGGCACGGTCACGACGGCCCGTGTCTGCTGCTCAGCCGGGGCGAGGAACCGGCGGATGCGGCCAGCGCCTCGCTGCGTTGACCGGTCTTCGGCCTCGCCAGTTGTTCAGTCTCGTCGGCGCCTCACCGACGCCTTGACGCCCAGAAGACGAAGGGAACCACCATGCCTCAGCGGCTCACCGCTGCCCCGACCACCAGACCAGCCACCACACTGGGGTCTGAGCTGTCCATCATCCACGCCGAGCTGGACGAGCAGCGACGCTTTCGCACCGATCAACTCGCCGAGCTCACCATCGATGCCGGGACCGGCGACGAGTCACGGGTGCAGGTCGCACGGGTCCTCAGGATGGTCGCCGAGTCGGCACTGGCCGAGATCGAGGCCGCTGTGGAGCGGTTGTCGGACGGGTCGTACGGGACCTGCGAGCGCTGTGCCGAAGCCATCGCGTCGGAGCGGCTGGAGGTGCTGCCGGCAGCCAGGCTCTGTGCGCGCTGCCAGTTCCTCACCGAGTCGGGGAACACTCGCAGATCGCGGCCAGCCCGGGTGGGGCCGTAGCCGGACCGGGCAGCCAACGGGTAGTAAAAACTATCTGAATCCTGTAAATTACGAGGAGTCACCGGTGGTGACGCCGACCGTGTCAGGAGGCGGTACGTGACCTACGTGATTTCCGAGCCGTGCATCGACGTGGTCGACCGGGCCTGCGTGGAGGAGTGCCCCGTCGACTGCATCTACGAAGGTGACCGGGCGCTGTACATCCAGCCCGAGGAATGCATCGACTGCGGCGCGTGCGAGCCGGTCTGCCCGGTCGAGGCGATCTTCTACGAGGACGACGTCCCGGCCGAGTGGTCGGAGTTCATCGTCGACAACGGCAGGTTCTTCACCGATCGGCTCCCGGGCCGACCGACACCTCTGAACTCCCCCGGAGGCGCGTTCAAGGTCGGCCGGGTGGGCGCCGACACCCGATTCGTCGCGCGGTATCCGGCTCGGAACCCCACCGCAGGCTGACGGCATGCGATGGGTGAGGTTCGGCGCCGAGGCCGCGGCGTCCGCCGGGGATGAGGTGTGACATCAGCGCCACGAGGGAATCCGCGTGCCTGGTCACGGCCCGGGGGTGCCGGCCGTCGGTCGGAGATGGTGCCGTTCGTAGCCGTCGGGATCCTCTGCGTCCTCGCCGGCGGTCTGCTGGCCGCAGTGACCGCACCCGCACCGACCGAGCACGGCGCGTGGGCAGTGGCGTACCTGGTCCTGGTGGGTGGCGTGGCGCAAGCCGCCCTCGGCGTCGGCCAGGCTCTGTCCACGACCGGCACCCCGAGCCTGCTGGTCGCAGTCCAGCTGATCGGTTGGAACCTGGGCAACGCCGCCGTGTTGGTCGGCACCCTGAACGGGGTCCCGGCACTGGCCGACGTGGGTGCGGCCCTGCTGGGTATCACCTTGATCTTGCTGGCGCGCGGAGTCCCCGGTGCGCTCCGTCGTCCGGGCGGCGTGCCGCGCTGGTTCTGCTGCTGCTACGGGCTGCTGATCGCCGTTCTCCTGGTGAGCCTCCCGGTCGGGCTCGTCCTGCTTCGCCTGCGGGGCTGAGCGGCGTGAGTCGCGACGCACCACGACGGGGGCGCTGAACCCATGGCCGTCCTGCACCGGCACGCCTCGGCCGGCACGCTCACTGCGCGCCAGCCACTGGGGACGATCGCTTGGAAGTATCTGGTCACCACCGATCACAAGGTGATCGGCAACCTCTATTTCGTGACGTCGTTCGTCTTTTTCTTGTTCGGTGGTGTGTTGGCGTTGGGGATCCGGGCAGAGCTGGCGTACCCGGGGCTGCAGTTTTTGTCGTATGAGGTGTACAACCAGTTCTTCACCATGCACGGCACGATCATGTTGTTGTTGTTCGCGACGCCGTTGTTCGCGGGGTTCGCGAACGCGATCATGCCGTTGCAGATCGGGGC
>JBPCRP010000079.1:0-22120 GCA_050996715.1 Propionibacteriaceae bacterium | reverse complement strand
ATGTCCAACTTCCTCAGCTCGGTATTCCAGGTCACCGGCCGCCAGTGGCAGGCCGAGGTCGTGGACGGAGACGAGTTCCTGGCGCCGCAGGGCCGGGTGCTGGACTCGATGTTGAGCGAACACCAGTGCCAGGGCTGGCTGGAGGGCTACCTCCTGACAGGCCGCCACGGCGTGTTCAACTGCTACGAGGCGTTCATCCACATCGTCGACTCGATGTTCAACCAACACGCCAAGTGGCTGAAGATCACCAAGGCGCTGCCCTGGCGGCGCGACATCGCCTCGCTCAACTACCTGCTGACGTCACATGTGTGGCAGCAGGACCACAACGGGTTCACCCACCAGGACCCGGGCTTCCTGGACCACGTCGTGAACAAGAAGGCCGACATCGTCCGGCTCTACCTGCCGCCGGACGCCAACTGTCTACTCTCGGTCGCCGACCACTGTCTGCGCAGCCGCCACTACGTGAACGTCATCGTCGCCGGCAAGCACGCCATGCCGCAGTGGCTCTCCATGGAACAGGCTGAGGTGCACTGCACCGAGGGGATCGGGATCTGGGAATGGGCCGGCAACGACCGCGGCGCCGAACCCGATGTGGTGCTGGCCTGCTGCGGTGACACCCCCACCCTCGAGGTGCTGGCCGCCGTGTCGATCCTGCGGGAGAACCTGCCCGAGCTGAAGGTCCGGGTCGTCAACGTCGTGGATCTGATGAAGCTCCAGTCGGCCAGCGAACACCCGCACGGGCTGTCCGACGGCGACTACGACGCCCTGTTCACCCGGGACAAGCACATCATCTTCGCCTTCCACGGTTACCCGACCCTGATCCACCGGCTCACCTACCGCCGCACCAACCGCAACCTGCACGTGCGCGGCTACAACGAAGAGGGCACGATCACCACCGCCTTCGACATGCGCGTGCAGAACCGGCTGGACCGCTTCCACCTCGTGGCCGACGTCATCGACCGGCTCCCCCAGCTCGGCGCCACCGCCGACTACCTCAAGCAGTCCATGTCCGACAAGCTCGTCCAACACAACCTCTACATCAACACCCATGGCCAGGACCTACCCGAGATCCGTGACTGGGTCTGGACCCCACCGCAATGAGCATCACCGCGGCGGCCGGCTCGGCGGGGTCGAGGTCTGAACCGGAGCATGACCTGAAGGCGCTGTCGATGGCGGCGGTCGAGCAGCAGCTCGAGACGTCACCGGAGGGGCTGAGTCAGGCTGAGGCGGCGAAACGGATGACCCAGTACGGGCCGAACGAGATCGCCGAGCACAAGACCAACGCGCTGCTGAAGTTCCTGTCCTACTTCTGGGGGCCGATCCCGTGGATGATCGAGGTGGCGGTGATCTTGTCCGGCGTGGTCGGGCACTGGCCCGACTTCTTCATCATCTTGGCGCTGCTGCTGGCCAACGCCGTGGTCGGGTACACCGAGGAACGCCAAGCCGGCAACGCCATCGATGCGCTGAAGGCCAAGCTCGCGGTCTCGGCTCGCGTGCGACGTGACGGGGTATGGGTTACCCCGGCCGCGCGCGAGCTCGTGCCCGGTGATGTCATCCGGCTGCGGCTGGGCGACATCGTCCCCGCCGACGCCCGGCTGCTGGACGGCGACGAGATCGAGGTCGACCAGTCCGCCCTCACCGGGGAGTCCTTGCCCGCGACCTGCACACCCGGAGATCCGGTTTACTCGGGCTCGATCATCCGCCGCGGTGAGATCGGGGCCCTCGTCTACGCCACCGGCACCCACACCTACTTCGGCAAGACCGCCGAGCTGGTCGGCGACGCCCACACCGTCAGCCACTTTCAGAAGGCTGTCCTCAAGATCGGCAACTACCTCATCGTCCTTGCGGCGGTGTTCGTCGGCGTGATCGTTCTCGTCTCGCTGCTGCGCGGCGACGCGGTGCTGACCACGCTGCAGTTCGCACTCGTGTTGACCGTGGCGGCGATACCGGTCGCGATGCCCACGGTGCTGTCGGTGACGATGGCGGTCGGTGCCCGGCTCCTAGCCACGAAGAAGGCCGTCGTCAGCAGGCTGGTCGCGATCGAGGAGCTGGCCGGGGTGGACGTGCTGTGCGCGGACAAGACCGGCACCCTGACCCAGAACTCCCTCACGCTGGGCGATCCGTTCAGCATCGACACCGTCGCGCCCGCCGAGGTCGTCCTGGCCGGCGCGCTGGCCTCCCGCGTCGACAACGACGACCCGATCGACCGCGCCGTTCTCGGCGGGCTGAGCGACGACAAGGCGCTCGAGGCCTACACGGTGACGCACTTCGAGCCGTTCAACCCGGTCGACAAGCGCACCGAAGCCACCGTCACCGACCCGGACGGGACGACGTTCACGGTGACCAAAGGCGCCCCGCAGGTCATCTTGGCGCTGGCCGGCGACAGCGCCACGATCACCCCGGTCGTCGACGCGGCCGTGAACGCGTTCGCCGCCCGCGGCTACCGGTCGCTGGGGGTGGCCCGCGCCGACCACCACGACCACGCCGACCACCACCACGCCGAGTGGAGGTTCCTGGGTGTGCTCCCCCTGTTCGACCCGCCCCGCGAGGACGCGAAGACCACGATCGCGACCGCGCGGAAGATGGGGGTGAGCGTGAAGATGGTCACCGGTGACGCGATCGCCATCGCCAAGGAGACCGCCGCCAAAGTCGGTCTCGGCACCAATATCTTGGACGCCAGCGGCCTCGGGGACGTGAAAAGGGAAGAGACCCCGGCGAGCGTGCGGTCCATCGAGACCGCCGACGGGTTCGCTCAGGTCTTCCCCGAGCACAAGTTCCACATCATCGACGTCCTGCAGCAGCGTGGCCACATCGTCGGCATGACCGGCGACGGCGTCAACGACGCCCCCGCCCTGAAAAATGCCGACTGCGGCGTCGCCGTCTCCGGGGCCACCGACGCCGCCCGCGCCGCCGCCGCGATCGTGCTCCTCACCCCCGGCCTGTCGGTGATCATCGACGCGATCAAGGAAAGCCGCCGGATCTTTCAGCGGATGAACTCCTACGCCATGTACCGCATCGCCGAAACCCTGCGGGTGCTGCTGTTCGTGACCGGGGCCATCCTCGTCTTCAACTTCTTCCCCCTCACCGCGATCATGATCGTGATGCTGGCGCTGCTCAACGACGGCGCGATCTTGTCCACCGCCTACGACAACGTCCGCTACAAGATGAAGCCCGAGGCCTGGAACATGCGCCTCGTGCTCGGCATCGCCACCGTCTTGGGTGTCGTCGGGCCCATCGCCGCTTTCGGCCTGTTCTACCTCGGCGACCGCGTCTTCGACCTCGGCCGACCCCAGCTGCAGACCATGATGTATCTGATGCTGTCCGTCGCCGGGCACCTCACCATCTTCCTCACCCGCACCCGCGGCCCGTTCTGGTCCATCCGGCCGGCGCGCATTTTGTGGATGGCCGTTCTCGGCACCCAGATCATCGCGACCCTGATCGCGGTCTACGGACTGTTCATGCACCCCCTCGGCTGGGGTTGGGCCGGGTTCGTCTGGGGTTACGCCATCATCTGGGCCCTGGCCAGCGACCGCATCAAGCTGCTCGCCTACCGCATCCTCGACCCCGCCACGACCACGACGAACCCCGACGACGGGAGTCCGGCCGGAGAGGAACCGGACGGAGGGGGCCTCGACGGAAATCGGGACGGGGAACGCCTCGCGGTGTGAGACGAAACATCGCGCCCGAACATCGCGCCGGAGGACCCGAAGTCGTCGTAGCGATCACCTTTGTCGCTACCGTACCGGGATGATCACCGATCGTGCCCAACCCGGCTACCCGGTCGAGGCGTGGTGCCTGCGCGAGGTGGGTCTTGATCTCGACGCGCTGGCGCAGAGCGAGTCGTTGTTCGCGTTGTCCAACGGGCATCTCGGCTGGCGGGGCAACCTGGATGAAGGGGAGCCGCGTGGGCTGCCCGGCTCGTATCTCAACGGGGTGTACGAGTCGCGGCCCCTGCCCTACGCCGAGGCCGGCTACGGGTATCCCGAATCGGGGCAGACGGTTATCGACGTCACCAACGGAAAGCTGATCCGGCTGCTGATCGATGATCAACCGTTCGACATCCGCTACGGGCAACTGCCCCGGCACGAACGGGTGCTGGACTTCCGGACCGGGCTGCTCAGTCGCGAGGTGGAGTGGGTGTCGCCGGGCGGACAGCGCGTACGGGTGCGCTCGCGGCGGCTGGTGTCACTGGTGCAGCGGGCGGTGGCCGCGATCTGCTACGAGGTCGAAGCGGTCGACGCGGAGGTGCGGGTCGTGCTGCAGTCCGAGCTGGTGGCCAACGAGACGTTGCCGTGCAGCGGGGGCGACCCGCGGGAGGCCACGGCGCTGCGGGCGGCACTGGTCTCCGAGCAGCACGGCTGCGTGGGCACGGGCGGGTCGTTGCTGCACCGCACCGCCGGGAGCGGGCTGCGGGTCGGGGCGGCCATGGAGCACGACATCCACGGTCCTGACTCGGCGAGTCCGGCCTCGGTGCACGTCGCGGCCCACAGCGGGCCGGATCTGGCGCGGGTCACGTTCACCACTACTCTGCAACCCGGGCAGCGGCTGCAGCTGGTCAAGTTCGTCACCTACGGGTGGTCGGCTGTCCGCTCGCGACCAGCGGTCGTCGATCAGGTGGACGCTGCGCTCGCCGCGGCCGTGCAAACCGGCTGGGACGGTTTGCTCGGCGAGCAACGGGCCTATCTGGATGAGTTCTGGGCCGGCAGCGATGTCGAGGTCGACGGTGACGCCGAGGTGCAGCAGGCGGTGCGGTTCGCGTTGTTCCACCTGCTGCAGGCAGGCGCGCGAGCCGAGGGCCGGGCGATCCCCGCCAAGGGATTGACCGGTCCTGGTTACGACGGGCACGCCTTCTGGGACACCGAGACGTTCGTCCTGCCGGTGCTCACCTACACCGCCCCACGAGCCGTGGCCGACGCGCTGCGATGGCGGTACTCGATCCTGCCCAAAGCGCTGGAGCGGGCGACCCAGCTCGGGTTGGCCGGCGCGGTTTTTCCGTGGCGCACCATCGCCGGTCAGGAGTGTTCGGGGTACTGGCCGGCCGGGGCCGCGGCCTTCCACGTCGGCGCCGACATCGCCGACGCCGTCGTACGCTACGTCGAGGTGACCGGCGACGAGTCGTTCGAGCATGACGTCGGCGTGGAGTTGCTGGCCCAGACGGCGCGGCTGTGGTCGTCGCTGGGCCACTACGACGCGCGAGGCGGGTTCCGGATCGACGGGGTAACCGGCCCGGACGAGTACTCGGCGGTGGCGGACAACAACGTGTTCACCAATCTGATGGCGAAGCACAACCTCGTCTCCGCCGCCGCCGCCGCCGAACGACACCCGGATCGGGCCCAGCTTCTCGGTATCGACGCCGAGGAGACGGCCGCCTGGCGTTCGGCGGCGAGCAGCATGGTCATCCCCTACGACCACGACCTGGGCGTCCATCCCCAGGCCGAGGGGTTCACCAGCCACGAGATCTGGGACTTCGCCGCCACGACCGACGAGCAGTACCCGCTGCTGCTGCACGTGCCCTACTTCGACCTGTACCGCAAGCAGGTCGTCAAACAGGCCGACCTGGTGCTGGCGATGCACCTGCGGGGTGAGGCGTTCACCGCGGCGCAGAAGGACCGCAACTTCCGCTACTACGAGGCTCTGACGGTCCGCGACTCGTCGCTGTCGGCTTGTACGCAGGCGGTGCTGGCCGCCGAGACCGGCTATCTGGACCTGGCCTTTGACTACCTGCGCGAAGCGGCGCTGATGGACCTGCACGACCTCGAGCACAACACCCGCGACGGACTGCACGCCGCGTCACTGGCCGGGACCTGGATCGCGCTCGTCTCCGGACTGGCCGGCCTCCGCGAACGCGACGGCACGCTCGGGTTCACCCCCCGCCTGCCCTCGGGCATCACCCGCCTCGCCGTCACCCTGCGCATCCGCGGCCGACGACTCCGCGTCGACATCGCCCCGGACGCCACGACCTATCGTTTGCACGACGGTGACCCGCTGCGTCTGCTGCACGACGGTGCCCCCGTCATCGTCACGACCGCGCAGGTCGTCACCCGACCCAACCCTGCGACGCCGTCCCAGCAGCCAGCGACCGGCGGCGCCTCGACCGGCCGGGCGCCAACGCAGCCCCGCGGCCGCGCCCCGGCCCGCCGACGGCCCCAGGTCGAAGGATCTCGAGCTGCGCCGAGGGACGCCTAGATGTCCACGACCGGGAGGAGACCTCCGAGATCAACGCCCGCTGTCCCCCGGCGTCCGCGCGTGCTCTTCGTCGGTGACGACGCCAGCTCCCCGCAGATCGCGGCCAGCCTGTTACGCCGGCTGAGCGGGGACCGGGTCGAGGTCACCACGGCGGGGGCCCAGCTCGCCGATCCCGGTGGGCGCCCGGACGAGATGCTCGTCGCCATGGGTCTCGATCCTGCCGACGAGGTACGGCTCAATGCCGGCGCGCTGAGGACGGCCGATCGAGTCGTCATCCTCGGCACGTCCCTCGACGTGGCCCGGCTCCCGGGCCCGCGCTACGACGAGTGGGACGTGATCAACGATGATCTTGTTGAGCGGGTTCGGGCGTTGAGCGACGATCTCGTGGACGTCTCCACGATCCCCGCCCGGGTGACCGCGCGGCAACGGCTGCGGGCGATGTTCGCCGCCGCCCGCGGCTGAGGAAGGGACACCGCATCGACGCACTCGCTCACGATCTGCTCCGGATCGGGATGCTGCTGATCGCTGGAGTCGGGTCGGGCGTCGTCGGCTACGGGGCTGGTCTCGCCTCGGTCGTGTCGTTTCCTACGCTGCTCGCCGCGGGGCTCCCGCCGCTCGCCGCGAACGTCTCCAACTCCGTGGCGCTCACCGGCTCCACGCTCGGGGGGGTCTCCTCAGCCCGCCGCGAGCTCACCGGCATGCGCGGCCGGCTGCTGAAGTTCTGCAGTATCGGGCTGCTCGGCGGCACCGTCGGTGCGGTGCTGCTCCTCACCACACCACCCGGGGTGTTCGAACGGGTCGTGCCCTGGCTGGTCGTCCTCGGGTCGGTGGTCCTGTTGCTCGGACCGCGTCTGCGCCGTCTGCACGCCGGCCGGATCACCGAGCACGACCCGGGCGTCGCGGTGCTCATCGGCCTGGTCTCGGTCTACAGCGGATACTTCGGTGCCGCCGCCGGGGTGCTCGTACTCGCCGTCCTCAGCGCCGTCGTCGACGACACACTCGCCCGGCTTACCGCACTCCGCAGTGCCATCGTCGGGAGCGCCAACCTGGTCGCCGCCGTGATCTTCGTCGCCACCGGGCCCGTGGCGTGGCGCCTCGTCATTCCGCTCGCGCTCGGCACGGTCGTCGGGGCCGGTCTCGGTCCGCCGCTCCTGCGCCGACTCCCGGAGACGCCCGTTCGGGTCGCGGTCGCCGCCGGCGGGTTCATGCTCGCCGGAAAGCTGTTCCTCGACTACGGCTAGTGGTGGGTCACCACTGAAGGCAGACCCCGCGGACGACCTGCAGGCTGCGGAAGTCGAACCTTTCGTGCCCCGACGTCTGCCCCGTCTCGAAGAGCCCACCGACCGTGGGCGCTCGACCCGGACGAGTCGGACTACGCAGCAGATCGGCAGTCCTTCTGCAGCTGGCATGAAACGCTCCAGATCCTGCCCGCCCACTTTCCCCGGTTGACGTGGATGTCATCCGGCACGGGCGGGACGGTGCGTGTAGACGGCGCGCACGGGCCCGGACCAGGACGACCGCGAACGGTCACGTACTGGGGGGCGGAGCAGTGCTCTCCCGAACGATCAACTCCGTGGCGAGGAGCACTCGCTGACGGGAGCCGACCTCTAAGTCAAATTGTTCTCTCAGCATGGCGACGGCAGTCCGCCCCAGCTCTGGAAAGCTTTGCCGCACGGTTGTCAGGGCCGGCCGGAGGAATTCGGTGAAAGGCTGGTCGTCGAACCCAATCACGCTGACGTCCTCGGGCACCCGCCGACCGCTGTCGAAGATGCCTCTGACAACACCGACTGCCAAGTCGTCGTTGCCGGCCAGCATGGTGGTGACGTCACCGCGCTCCCCCAACTGCAGACCTGCGTCATAGCCGGCCCGCGGCAGCCAGCTGGCGTTGAGCGCCTCCGGCACCTCGGCTCCGACCGCCCGGAGCGCCTCGCTCCAGCCGACGGCGCGCTGAGACACGCCAGTTTCACTTGGGATCGCTACGTGATGAACGGTCCGATGGCCGAGTTCGAGCAAGTGGTTCGTGGCCGCGGCCGCGCCGGATCGCTCGTCCAGCACGGCATGTGGGTGGGTGGCTGAACCACTGCCCCCCACCCCGACGCTGAACATCGATGGCGGGACGAGATTGAGGGCAAGGTTACCGATCTCGTCGTGCGTCAGGACGATGACACCTGCTAGGGGTTGCGTGAGCACCTGCCTAACCGCATGTGCCACCTCGTCGGGAGTGTTGAGGTCGAGCACCGTGATCATCGTCGTCAGACCCGACAGCCTTGCGGCCTGCTCGATACCCTCGAGCGTCCCTGCATAGCCGTACAGCGTGGTGCTGCTGGCGAATACGCAGATCGTCGTTCCACGTCCGGTGACTAGAGCGCGGGCGGCGCCGTTCGGGCGGAAGTTGAGCTGTTTGATGGCCGCCTCTACGCGTTGTCTCGTATCGATTGCCACGGACGGATGTCCGTTGACGACCCGCGAGACTGTTTGGTAGGAGACCCCCGCTAAGGCAGCGACGTCGACCATCCCGGGCGGACGCGTGCGTGCTGTGGTCACGTACTGATAATAACGATCGTATGAGTTTGGCCGAGGCTCTTGTGAACGTTCACATAGTTGGGATAACTTCGACCTGTGCCGGCTGAACTACGCACATCGGGCCGGTTCCACAGGACGCACCGAGGACGACGGTAGGGGTACGACCATGACAAGAATCGCCATTGTGGGAGCCGGGGGCTACGTCTTCCCGCTGCGTCTGATCGGAGACCTGCTGAGTTTTCCGGCCCTGCAAGACTCCACTCTCGTCCTGATGGACGTCGACCCTGATCGACTGGCTCGCACCACCGAAGCCGCCCGGGAGCTGGTCCGCCATCACGCTCTACCCACCAACGTGGTGTCCACGACCGACCAGCGCGAGGCGGTGCGGGACGCCGACTTCGTCATCATCACCTTCCAGGTCGGCGGCGTCGAGGCCTACCGCCACGACGTAGAGATCCCGCGGCGCTACGGCCTGGACCAGCCTGTGGGCGACACCCTCGGTCCGGGTGGGGTCTTCCGCTTTCTACGTTCAGTGACGGCCTACCGCACGCTGGTGTCCGACATCCTCGAGCTCTGCCCTGGGACACTGTGTATCAACTACGCCAACCCGATGGCCATGGCCACCTGGTTTCTCAACCTCGCGGGGGTTCGGACCGTGGGTCTGTGCCACAGCGTGCAGAACACATCGCGGATGCTCGCTCGTGAGCTGAGCGTGCCTTACGAGGAGATCAACTACATCTCCGCCGGAATCAACCACCAAGCGTGGTTCCTGCGGTTCGAGCACAACAACCTTGACCTGTATCCGCGACTCCGCGAGACAATGGCCACACGTCACCTGACCACGGCGCCGACGACGGAGCACGGACACGACGACGGCGACCACAGTGAGGCCGCCGGACCCTCGGTTTACGAGGGCGGCGTCGAGCGGGTGCGGACCGAGCTGATGGCCAAGTTCGGCTACTTCCACACCGAGTCAAGCCACCACTCGTCGGAGTATGTGCCCTACTTCCGCAAGAACAAGGCGCTGATCGAGAAGTACATCCCCCAACGCTGGGACTACTACGAACTGTGCGCTGCCCACGACGAGCAGGGCCAGACCACCGATCTGCTCGAACGCCTGAAAGAAGAACTGGCACCGTCTCTGGAATACGGCGCCCGGATAGTTAACAGCTCGGTGACCGGGCAGCCGACCGTTATCTATGGAAACGTGACGAACTCCGGACTGATCGACAATCTTCCCGCCGGATGCTGCGTCGAGGTGCCATGTCTAGTTGACAACAACGGTCTGCAGCCCACTGTCGTCGGCCCACTCCCGCCGCAGCTGGCTGCCCTGAACCAGAACGCCATCAACGTCCAGCGGCTCGCCGTCGAGGCCGCCATCACCAGCGACCGGGAGCACGTTTACCACGCCGTCATGCTCGATCCCCTCACCGCGGCGCTGCTGACCCTTGACCAGATCGTCGACATGGTTGACGAGTTGTTCGCTGCACATGCCGACTCACTGGTTTGGCTAGATGACTCGCGCCGGCCTGCGAATGCCTCAATCAGCTGATCTCGCTTGTTGCTTCCGATCCGGTCAACGGTGTTGACCACGGCCTGCAAAGAACCACCTCTACCCAGCATCGACAAAGGAGTTCGCATGTCTGAACCGTCTACCCTCGCCTCCTCCACACTGTCCCGGCGACGCCTGCTCGGCTACGGGGCAGCAGCTGCTGGCGCGCTGACCGTAGCCCCTGCCCTCGCCGCGTGCGGCTCGTCGTCCACGTCTTCCTCCTCGGGGGCCTCCGCGGGCGCCGACGCCAAGGCCGACCTGGTGATGACCACCTGGAACATTCCGGCGGACCTGATCGCCTACAAGAAGTTCGCAGCCGAGTACAAGAAGACCCACCCCGGGGTCAACATCACCGTCCAGACCACGCCAAACGGTGACTTCAACCAATACCTCAGCACGCAGCTGGCGGGAGGCAACGCGCCCGACATCATTCGCAACACCTGGCAGCAGATCGGCCGCTGGGCCAAGAACGGCGGACTGATCGCGCTCGACAAGTACCTGGCTCCAGACTACGGTAAAGGGTTCGGCGAGACCTTTTGGTCGGCCGCGCAATTGAACGGCAAGGTCCACGGCATCCCGCAGCACACCGATACGTTCGGCACGTTCTATCGCACGGACGTTCTCGCGCAAGTCGGTGCCAAGCCGCCCGCCAGTCTGGGTGCCGCCTGGACGTGGGAGGAGTTCCTGGCGTTGGCCCGCGAGGTCAAGAAGGTCACGGGCAAGGCCGGCATCTCGTACGGCTTCGAGGGCGTGAACACCGCCTACCGGTGGCTGCCCTTCCTGTACATGCACGGCGGCAAGCTGATGGAGGATGACGGTGTCACCCCCGCGATCGACAACCAGCTCGGGATCGAGGCCATTGCCTGGTTCCAGCAGCTCTACAACGAAGGTTTGATCCCCAAGTCGAACACGATCAAGGGATCGACCACCGCGTCTGTTGAAAATACCTTCACCACCGGCCAGGTGGGTCTGATGATCTGGGGTGACTGGATCATGGGAGACATCGGCAAGGGGCTCAAGCAGGACAAGTGGAACGTGACCTACATGCCGCGCGACCAGTCTGCGGCCTCCGATCTCGGTGGCAACCTGCTCTCGGTGTCGAAGTCCTCCAAGAACCCCGCCGTCGCAGCCGACTTCATCCAGTTCGTCTGCAACGAGGCCAACATGAAGACCTTCTGCGAGACCGATCTGTTCCTCCCGGTGAGGACCGCGTTGAGCTCGACGCCGCTCAAGTTCTCGTCACATCAGGAGCAGATGACCCTGTTCACCGAGCAGGCGACCACTGTTCCGGCCGCCATGGCCAAGGTCGAAACGCTACCGAGCTTCGCCGCGATCAACCAGGTGCTGGCCGACCAGCTCGACCTGTGCTTCATCGGTCAGCAAACCCCGCAGGTGACGGCCAAGAACATCTCGGACGGAATCAAGAATGCCGCCTCTTGAGGCCGCCTCCAGCCAAGCCCCTGTCGGTGCGCGCCGCCCAACGAGCCGCGCCGGCGGGGCCGGCCCGTCCGCCCGGAGATCTAGGCGGACGGGGGGCCGCGAGCCTCGGCTCGCACCCTGGGTTTTCGTCACGCCAAGCCTGATCCTTTTCGCCGTCTTCGCTTTCGCGCCCATCGCTGTGGCTGTGGTGCTTAGCTTCGAAGACGTTCAGGTGTTTGGCGGCGGCACGTTCGTGGGTCTCGACAACTACCAAGCCATGTTCAGCAAGACGCTGTTCTGGACCAGCGTCAAGAACACCGTCGTCTTTACCCTGGGCACGGTACCGACGAGCGCGGCCCTGGGGCTGCTCCTGGCCATCCTTCTCAACCGCAAACTACCCGGGCGAGGAGTGATCCGGAGCCTCTACTTCCTGCCGATGGTGGTGTCCGGTGTGGCGGTGTCGCTGGTGATGGTATGGATCTTCAACGACGACAACGGCATCGTGAACGCCTTCCTTCAAGCGGTCGGTCTGCCCCGGATCGGCTGGCTCAGCTCACCGAACTGGGCCATGGTAACGGTGGTCATCGCCGTGGTCTGGGGGCGAATCGGATTTTGCATGGTCACCTACCTCGCCTCGCTGCAGGGGATCAACCCGTCGCTGCTGGAAGCCGCCGAGATCGACGGTGCCGGGACCTGGCGTCGGTTCACCCAGATCGTCTGGCCACTGCTCAGTCCGACGACCTACCTGTTGGTGGTGCTCAACATCGTGTTCTCGCTGCAGGCGTTTGACATCATCTACGTGATGACGGGTGGCGGGCCAGGCTTCTCCACCACCGTGCTGGTGCAATACATCTTCCGGTCGGCGTTTACCGACGGCAACATGGGCTATGCCTCTGCCGTCGGGGTAGTCCTTGTCGCCGCCCTGTTGTTGCTGACTCTGCTCCGTAATCGGCTGGCGCGCCAATCGGAGGACCTGTCATGAGCGTCACCATGCGCTCTCGCACCGCCGCTGGTGAAGCCAGCCGCAAGGAAGCGGTTCGATCGCGAACACCTCGACACGACCGGATGAGCCCCGGACGCTGGGCTATCTGGACCCTCCTGGTTTGCGGTGGTCTGATCATGTTCTTCCCGGTCTACTGGGTGTTCGTGACCGCAATCAGCCCGGGCGGACTGGCTCAGAGTTCGGGGTTCTCGCTGTGGCCGAGCAAGATCGACCTCAGCGTGTTCGGCCGGGCCTTTCGCGAGCAGCCGATCAGGACGTGGATGGTCAACTCCTTGATCATCTCAGTCGCCAGCGTGTTGATCTCGGTGTTCATTAGCCTGCTCGCGGGCTATGCGTTCGCGAAGTATCGCTTCCGGGGCCGAGACGCCTTGTTCGGGCTGATGCTGCTCACGATCATGGTTCCGATCCAGGTTATCGTCGTCCCCGAATTCGTCATCATCTCCAAGCTCGGGCTGGTCAACTCCAACTGGTCGGTCATCCTGCCCAGCGCCGCCCAGGCGATCAGCATCTTCATGGCCCGGCAGTTCCTGATCGCCGTGCCCAACGAGCTGATCGAGGCGGCCCGGGTCGACGGGACCAGCGAGCTGCAGATCTTCCTGCGGGTGGTACTGCCGATGAGCGGGCCGTTGATCGCGGTCCTCACCATCTTGACGTTCGTATGGCGCTGGAACGACTTCGTCTGGCCGTTGGTGGCGCTGCAAACACCTGACAAGTTCACCGTGTCGGTGGGGCTGAACTCCCTCAACGGCGCCTACGCCCACCCGTGGGACCAGGTGATGGCCGTCACGCTGATCTCGATGATTCCGGTGATTGTCGTCTTCCTGGTGTTCCAGAAGCAGTTCGTGCAAGGCATCTCTGAGTCAGGATTGAAGTAGTCGCGTTCAAACAACCGTTGAGGCCTGCCCGCTCCTACGGTGGGAGGCCCGCCCGATGTGCGAGCGACTCCCTCGTCAGCTATGACCTTCCCGAACGACGAAAGGAAAGACCGTGGTCAGCATCGAATGGAATACCTCGCACGTCGCCTTGCGCTTTCTCGCTGACGGAGGGCCGGTGCGGCTGGTCGACATCGCCGCCCGCGGAGATTTTCCGTACCCGTTCGACGCGGCGATCTACGCTCGCGCTCACCAACCTCTGATCGAGATCGTGACGCCGACCTTCGGCAACGACACCAGCAGCAACAGCAACCGGCACAGTGGGACCCATATCGGCGCCTCGTTGCGTTACCTCAACCACGTCACGTCAGCAACCGACGGTGTCGAATGCCTGGTGATCGAGCAGGCCGACCCGGTGACCGGGTTGACCACGCTCAGCAGGTTCGAGGCGCTGACTGGGGTGGCGGCCGTTCGGACGACCACCACCGTCTCGGTCGCCGCCGGGCACGCGCCACAGACGCTGTGGGCGGTCACGAGCCTGGCCACCGGTGCGGGGATCTCCGACACCATGAACGACCTCGACGTCTGGCGTGCCGACTGCACCTGGGCCGCCGAGAATCGCTGGCGAGCCCAGCCGTTGCGATCGCCCGGCTTGGTCGCCACCCAGCCGTCCGCACGTGGCGAGACGATCCGCAGCTGCTTCAGTGCGTCCTCGACGAGCACCTGGTCGTCGGGAGCTTTCGTGCCCGCCGGGGCGGTGCAGAACCGACGGACGGGGACGACCCTGGCCTGGCAGCTCGAGCACAACGGTGCCTGGTTGTGGGAGGTGGGTGAACGTCCGGGGCAGTCCTCACCCCTCACCGACCAGCCGATCGGTACCGAGGAGGCTGCTGGCCCACCGACCCACGACAACCGTGCGGACGGTGCCTACGTCGCCGCGCTGGGCCCGACCGACACGCTGCACCACTGGTCGGTCTCGGTGGACGCCGCGACGACCTTCACCTCCGTCCCGGTCACGTTCACCGCAGCCGGCTCGTTCGAGCAGGCCTTCGGTCAGCTGGCCGCACATCGACGGTCGGCCCGCCGGGACCACCCCCAGAACGTGAGCCTCCCGGTGGTCTTCAACGACTACATGGACACGCTGGAGGGCGACCCGACCGAGGCCAAGCTGCTGCCGCTGATCGACGCCGCGGCCCTCGTGGGCTGTGAGTACTTCTGCATCGACGCCGGCTGGTACGACGACACCGCAGGATGGTGGTCCTCGGTCGGGGACTGGGTGCCCTCGACGGTGCGCTTTCCGCGGGGCTTGCGTTTCATCCTGGACCGCATCCGGCGGCGCGGCATGATCCCCGGCCTCTGGTTGGAGCCCGAGGTCGTCGGTGTCACCAGCCGGGCCGCCACCACGCTGCCGGACAGTGCCTTCCTGCAGCGCGCGGGTGTCCGGGTGCGCGAGCGCGACCGCTACCTGCTGGACCTCCGCAGCACCGATGCCCGGGCGCACCTCGACTCCTCGGTGGACCGGTTGGTCGAGGATCTGGGGGTTGGCTACTTCAAGCTGGACTACAACGTCACCCCCGGACCCGGTACGGACTGGAACGCGCCCAGCGTCGGTCACGGTCTGCTCGAGCACAACCGGGCCGTGTTGACGTGGTTGGACAGCGTGCTCGACCGACATCGCGACCTGATCTTGGAGAACTGCGGGTCCGGCGCGTTGCGATCGGACTTCGCCATGCTGTCCCGGTTGCAGCTTCAGTCCACCTCGGACCAGCAGGACCCGCTGCTGTACCCGATGATCGCCGTCGGTGCCCTGGTTCACATCCTCCCCGAGCAAGCGGCCAACTGGGCCTATCCCCAGTCGACGATGAGCGATGAGCTGATCGCGTTCACGATGTGCACGGGTATGGCCGGTCGGCTCTACCAAGCGGGACTGATCGACCGGATGAGTCCCCGGCAGCTGGCCCTGGTCGCCGCCGGCGTGGCCACCCACAAGGCGACCCGGGAGACACTGGCCACAGCGACGGTCCGCTTTCCGACGGGGGTGCCGAGCTGGGACGACAACTGGATCACCGTCGCCTTCGAGACCGAGGAGGACACCCTCGTGATCGCCTGGCGGCACCAGCAGGCGCCCGTCGAGGTTGCCCTGGAGCTTCCGCATCTGGGGTCTGCCGATGTGTGCGTCACTCAGCTCTACCCCCCGGTGGCCACGTTGCCCGAGTGGAGCACAATCCGGACCCCGACGGGGTTGACGGTCAAGGTCGACGACGGCGTCGCCGCCGCACGGATGTGGAGAGTCGCCCGGACCTGACCCGGTGCACGAGACCCTGACCACTTCCGACCCTCGACGTCACGACGGCCAGGCCCAGTCCGCCACCTCCGGGAGGTCCATGCCGTGCTCGCGGGTCCAGGTGCGGGCCCGGAGCCGGGTGTCGACCATCTCCTGACGCAGCCCGGCGGCACGGGCCCCGAGACCGGCGACCCGGTCGATCACGTCGATCACCAGGTGGAAGCGGTCCAGGTCGTTCATCATCACCATGTCGAAGGGGGTGGTGGTCGTCCCGCGCTCCTTGAACCCGCGGACGTGCAGCCCGGCGTGGTTCGTGCGGCGGTAGGTGAGCCGATGCACCAGCCAGGGGTAGCCGTGAAAGGCGAAGATCACCGGACGGTCCTGCGTGAACAGGGTGTCGAACTCCTGGTCCGGCAGTCCGTGCGGGTGCTCCGACTCCGGAAGCAGGCGCATCAGGTCCACCACGTTGACCACCCGGACCCGCAGGTCGGGGAGCCGCTCCCGCAGGATCGCGGCGGCCGCCAGCGTCTCGAGGGTGGGGATCTCACCGGCGCAGCCGAGGACGACGTCCGGCACGGTGCCGAGCTCGTCGCGGTTCCCGGCCCACTCCCAGATGCCTGCGCCGCGGGCGCAGTGCAGGCCCGCCTCCTCCACGCCGAGCCAGTCGGCCTGCGGCTGCTTGCCCGCGACCACCACGTTGACGTAGTGCCGAGACCGTAGGCAATGGTCGTAGGTCGAGAGCAGCGTATTGGCGTCCGGGGGCAGGTAGACCCGGACGATCGCGGGGTTCTTGTTCATCACCACGTCGAGGAAACCCGGGTCCTGGTGGGTGAAACCGTTGTGGTCCTGGCGCCATACGTGCGACGACAGCAGGTAGTTGAGGCCGGCGAGCGGGCGTCGCCAGGCCACCTCGGAGCTGGCTTGGAGCCACTTGGCGTGCTGGTTGAACATCGAGTCGATGATGTGGATGAACGCCTCGTAGCAGGTGAACAGCCCGTGCCGCCCCGACAGCAGATAACCCTCCAGCAGCCCTTGGCACATGTGCTCGCTGAGCACCTCGATCACCCGCCCGGTGCGGTCCAGCTTCTCGTCGAACTCCCCCACCTCGGCCTGCCAGTTCCGCCCGGTCACCTCGAGGATGTCTTGCAGCCGGTTGCTGGCGAGCTCGTCGGGAGCGAAGGTCAAAAAGCTGTCCGGGTTGGCGCGGACTACGTCGCGCAACCACCCCCCGAGCACTCGGGTCGCCTCGTGAGCGGTGGCTCCCGGCCGGTCCACGGGTACGGCGTAGTCACGCCAATCGGGCAGCCGCAGGTCGCGCAGCAGCAGCCCGCCGTTGGCCACCGGGTTGTCGCTCATCCGGCGCTGCCCCTTCGGTGGCAGGTCCAGCAGCTCCGCCACCGGGGTGCCGGACCCGTCGAACAGCTCCTCGGGCCGGTACGACTTCAGCCAGGCCTCGAGCACCGTGCGGTGGTCGCTGTCGGTACGGGCCGCAGGCAGCGGCACCTGGTGGGCGCGGAAGGTGCCCTCGACCTGCTGGCCGTCGACCACGGGCGGGCAGGTCCAGCCCTTGGGGGTACGAAGCACGATCATCGGCCAGACCGGTCGGGTCAGGTCGTCTTCCTCGCGGGCCACGCGCTGGATCTCCGCGATCGTGTCCAGGCAGGTCGTCATGGCGCCGGCCAGGGCCTGGTGGACGGTCGCCGGGTCGTCGCCGGCGACGATGTGCGCCTCGTACCCGTAGCCGCGCATCAGCGCGACCAGCTCGTCCTCGGAGATCCGGGCCAGGATCGTCGGGTTGGCGATCTTGTACTCGTTCAGCGCCAGGATCGGCAGCACCGCACCGTCGCGCGCCGGGTTCAGGAACTTGTTGGCGTGCCAGCTGGTGGCCAGCGCACCCGTCTCGGCCTCGCCGTCGCCGACCACGCAGAAGACGACCAGCTCGGGGTCGTCCAGCGCCGCGCCGTACGCGTGCAGCAACGAGTAGCCGAGCTCCCCGCCCTCGTGGAACGAGCCCGGGGTCTCCGGAGCGCAGTGGCTCGGCACCCCGCCGGGGTAGGAGAACTGGTGGAAGAACGCTGCCATCCCCTCGGCGTCGCGCGGGGAGTGGCTGTAGAGCTCGGAGTAGGTGCCCTCCAACCAGGCACAGGCGTTCGGGCCGGGACCGCCGTGCCCGGGGCCCGCGACGAACACCGCGTGCAGGTCACGCTCGACGATGAACCGGTTCGCGTGGGCGTACACCAGGTTGAGCCCCGGCACGGTGCCGAAGTGACCGAGCAGGCGCGGCTTCACGTGCTCGGCCTGGAGCGGCTCGCTGAGCAGCGGGTTGGCGGTGAGGTAGATCTGTCCCACGGCGAGATAGTTGGCGGCGCGCCACCAGGCGTCCAGGCGACGGAGCTCGTCGGCGCCGAGGGGCCCGTCGACCTTCCCGAGGACGTACGGCTGCGGCGCGATCGTCTCGCCGCCGCCACCGCCCTCGTTGTCAGCGACGGTGTCGGCGGCGGTGTCGCCACCCATGCTGGCCAGCTGCGTCACAGAACTCTCGATCCAGTCGGGTGCGGGAGCCGGCGACGTGATGAGCTGCGCCGTCCGGCCTGGTTCCTTCCTACCCGGTCGTCCCTCGGCCCGGGCCAGGCCCCCGGGGCCGCCGACACCACGCATAGGCTCGCCCGGTCAGCAGCAGGGAGCGATCACGTTCGTCCGAGGGCGGCGAGGGGGAAGGACCAGCCGTGAAGCGCAGTCCGCCCCCGACCTCCGGCGACGCAGTCCCCCAGCACGACTCGAGCTGGTCGGACCCGGTCCCCGACAGCCCGGACCGCACCTGGCGGCGTGCTGACGCGGTCGCCCTGGCCACTGCCCTCGCCCTGGTGGCCACCGCGCACGTCGTGGGCACCCGCCTGCTGGCCGCAGGCCGCCCGATGGTGCTGCCCTGGCCGCCGCTGGTCGCCTCCTGGTTCCCGCACTGGGGGTGGGGCTCTCCGCTCGCGGTGGTCTGCGTGGCGGTCGGGATCCTCCTGCAGCGGCGTGCCGCCCTGGTGTCGTGGCGACGGCTGCTCGCCGCCGGGTGGACGCTGAGCCTGGCCTGGATGATCTCGTTGACCCTGATCGACGGGTTGCACCGCGGCTGGGTGAGCGTGCTGCTCGACCCGAACGAGTACCTGAAGGAACTGCCCCGGATCAACAACCCCGCCACGTTCCTGCAGACTTTCACCCACTACATCGCCTTCGGCGGCGACGTCGACGGCACCAACGTGTGGACCACCCACGTCGCCGGGCACCCGCCGCTCGCCACGTTGGTGTTCTGGGCGCTGGACCGGGTCGGGCTGGGCGGCGGGTTCTTCGCCGGTGCGCTGTGCATCCTGGCGTCCTCGATGGTCGCGATCGGGCTCCCGGTCACGCTCCGGTCGCTCGGCGCCGAGGACGCCGCCCGACGAGCCGTCCCTTTCGTGGCCCTGTTCCCGGGGGCGGTGTGGATGGCCGTCTCGGCCGACGGGTTGTTCGCCGGTGTCGCGGTCGGTGGGTTGGCCTTGGCGTGCGTCGGAGCCACCCGGCGCCGCCCGCCGTCAAGCCTGCTGCCGAGCCTGCTGTCGAGCCTGCTCGGTGGTCTCCTGCTCGGCGCGGCCGTCTTCCTCAACTACGGGCTGGTCCTTTTCGGGATCGTCGTCGTGGTCGTCGCGGCGCTCACCGTGATCCGGCTCGGCCTGCGCGCGGTGGTCGTGCCTTGGCTGGTGGCCACGGTCGGAGTGCTCACGGTCGCCGGCGCGCACCTGGCGTTGGGCTTTAACTGGGTGGACGGGCTCATTCAGCTCCGGGTCCGCTACTACCAGGGCATTGCCTCGGATCGGCCGTACTCCTACTTCGTCTGGGCCAACCTCGCCGCCTGGTTGATCAGCTGTTCGCCGCTGCTGGCGATCGGGGTGGTCCGGGCGGTCGGGGTGCTGGTCGGCCGGCCGCGCCGAGCGTGGTCGCCGGACGTGGTCGCGGCGGCGCTGGGGCTGTCCGGGGTCGCCTGCGCGTTGGTCGCCACCGCGTCCGGCCTGTCCAAGGCCGAGACCGAACGGATCTGGCTCGCGTTCGGGGTCGTCGCCGTCGCGACCCTGAGCCTGCTTCGTGGTCGGGCCGCGTGCTGGGCGCTGCTGGGCTCGGCGACGACCGCCCTGCTGGTCAACCACCTGCTCTACACCGGCTGGTGATCCGGCGGCGGACAGGGCACCATCGGAGCATGACCGTGATCAAGATCAACGCCATCACCGTGCCCGAGGACTCCGGCGACGAACTCGGACAGCGCTTCGCCGCGCGGGCCGGCGCCGTCGACGGGGCCGACGGCTTCGAGAGCTTCGAGCTCCTGCAGCCCGCCGACGACCGGCGTCAGTGGTTGGTGATCACCCGCTGGCGCGACGAGGACGCGTTCCAGGCCTGGTTGGGTTCGGAGTCCTTCACCCACGGTCACCGCTCCGCGGCGGAGCGTCAGGGTGAGGCGGCCCCTCGACCGGTGGCGACCCACTCCGAGGTGTGGTCCTACGTCGTCGCGGGTGGTTCGGACCCTGCGTAGCCTGTGCGCCGCATCAGCTGGCTGACTTCGACACAGGTCATGACGACCTCGGCAACCGAGCCAGCTGGTCCTCGAGGTGGAACACCTCAGGCACGATCTCCCACGCCTGGTCGGGGCGGTCACCGGTGCTGAACAGCTCGGCCATTGCCGTCTGCCACCGGGAGTTGACCTCGGTCCGCGCGACGCGCTCCTGGGCCGTGTCGAGGTCGTCGGCCTCGGCGTACCCGATCAGCAGCCCGTCGGCGCGCAGGAACAGTGAGTAGTTGCGCCATCCCGCGTCGCGCAGGGCGACCAGCAGCTCTGGCCACACCGCCCGGTGGGCGGCCCGGTAGGGCTCGAGCTGGCCGGGGTCGACGTGACCGAGCAGGCAGTAACGAGGCATCGGGCCAGTGTGCCGTGGTGGCTGTCGGACCCGCGGTCGGCCTGCGTAGCCTGCTCGCCACCAGTTCCCTGCAGAAAGGCGCACCATGATCACGTCCCCGTTCAGCCTGGAGGGCCGTACGGCTCTGGTCACCGGCGGCAACCGCGGTCTGGGGAAGGCGTTCGCGTTCGGGCTCGCCGCCGCCGGCGCCCGGGTGGCGATCTCCGGTCGGCACGAAGCGGCCAACCAGGAGGCGGTCGAGGAGGGTCGGGCCGCGGGCCACGAGATCGTCGCGATCACCGCGGACATCACCGACGACGCCCAGGTGCAGTCCATGATCGACCAGACTCTCGAGGCCTTCGACGGGGTGCTCGACGTGTTGGTGAACAACGCCGGCATCTGCTACCACGCCCCGGCGACCGAGGTGAGCAACGAGCAGTGGTCCAACGTGTTCGATCTCAACGTCCGTGCCCTGTGGAAGACCTCGCTCGCCGCGGCCGTCCCCATGCGGGAGCGCCGGCGCGGCTCGATCATCAACGTCGGCAGCATCTCGGCCCTCATCGTTAACCGGCCGCAGTGGCAGCCGGCCTACAACGCCTCGAAGGCTGCGGTGCACCAGCTGACCAAGTCGCTCGCGGTCGAGTGGGCGCCGGACGGCATCCGGGTCAACGCGCTCGCCCCGGGCTACGTGAAGACCGAGATGGCGCCGGTCGACCACCCTGAGTTCCGCCGCTACTGGATCGAGGACGCACCTCTGCAGCGCTACGCCCTACCCGAGGAGATCGCCCCGAGCGTGGTCTTCCTGGCCAGTGACGCGGCCTCGTTCGTCACCGGTTCGGTGCTAGTGGCCGACGGCGGGTACACCGCGGTCTGAGTGCTGCGGTCCTCGCCCCCGAAACGGCGCGGACCCGGTGTCTGCACTGAGGATCGTGCCCCCCGCGCCCGCGTGCCGTGCCCGCGTCGCGGTGGCCGGGGCCGGCCGCGCTCGCGCACCCCTCCGGACGCTGACGCACCCCTCCGGACGCTGACGCACCCCTCCGTACGCTGACGCACCCCGTCCGTACACTCACACACCCCGTCCGTACACTCACGCACCCCCTCCGGACAGTCACGCACCCCTCCGGACGCTCACGCACCCCCTGGGTAGCGACGCACCTGCAGCAACAGGTGCGTGAGCACCGCAAGGGTGCGCGAGCGCAGGCACAGGCGCAGAGCGGAGCGGGCCACGTGCGCTGTACCGACGAGCCGCCGATCGTCCGTCGGATCTCGAGTCCGAACGCGGCGGCAGGCGAACTGCACGCACCCTCCGGACGCTCACGCACCCTCCGGACGCTCACGCACCCCCTTCCGGACGCTCACGCACCCCCTGGG
>JBPCRP010000067.1:0-14319 GCA_050996715.1 Propionibacteriaceae bacterium | reverse complement strand
GTACCCGGGCTCGAGCTCGACACCTACACCGCCCCCGACGGCCAGACGTACGCGTTTGCGGCGGTCGCCCTGGCCGACCTCGATCACCTGCGGGTCGCCGGGGTGCCGCGTCGGCTGGGCTCGGCCCAGGTGACGGCGGGCTACCGGGTGTTCATGCGGATGCGCACCGGGGAGCGGATGCGGCTGCGGGGCCTGCGGACCCTGGCCAGTCAGACCTCGGCCCCGCTGGGGGCACTCGGGTCCAATCTGACCACCCGCAGCCACTACTCCACCGTGCAGGCCGAGATGGTGCAGACCTACGGTGTCTTGCACGCCCGCTGCACCAGTGCCGACGGCGCCGCCGACGTGGACGCCACCGCCTACCTCGAAGAGTCGACCCTGCCGGAGGAGACCCCGTTCGCCTCCGAACGCGCTGCCCGCCGCTTCGCCGGCCCCCTGCCGTACACCTTCTCGCCCGACCCTGACGGCATCGTGGTGGTGAAGTCCTCCCGGATCGACTGCGAGCCCCGTCCCGTCCGGGTCGACGTCGCGCAGGCCACCTTCTTCGACCACGGTCCGTTCGCCGGCGTGCCCCGGCGTCTGGCCAACGCCTTCTATCTGGCTGACCTCGACTACGGCTGGCAGCCCGGCGAACTGCACCGGATCTGAGGATGTGGGTTGGTGGCCGGCCCATGTCGGCACGCTGACCAGTCACCTGCTAGGCGACACGCCGGCAGAACGCGGCAAGACCTGGCTGGTCGGCGGATATTTGGCTGGTGAGGTGGGGTCAGTCGATACCTGAGCGCTCGACGCCCTGCACGAGGTAGCGCTGCAGGAACACGAAGACCAGCAGCACCGGCAGGATCGCCACCATGGCCCCGGTGAACAGCTCCGGCAGGTTGACCCGCTGTGAGGTCAGGTACTGGCTCAGGGTGACCTGGATGGTGCGGTGGTTCTCGTCCTGCCCGATCAGCAGCGGCCACAAGAACGCGTTCCAGGCGCCGATGAAGGTGATCGTCCCGACGGCCGCACAGACGCCGAGCGTGTTGGGCATCACCACCTGCCAGAACGTCCGCCAGTACCCCGCACCGTCGATCGCCGCGGCTTCCTCGAGCTCGCGGGGAAAGCCGAGGAAGAACTGCCGGAACAAGTAGGTCGCGAACGCCGAGAACAGCACCGGGATGATCAACCCGCGAAAGCTGGAGATCCAACCCAGGCTGGAGACCATCACGAAGCTCGGGATGAAGGTGACCGCAGCGGGCACCATCAGGGTCAGCAGTGTCATACCCAGCACGAGCCGCGCCAGCCGGTTCTCGATCCGGGCCAGCCCGTAGCCGGCCATCGCCGAGATGACCACGGTGGCGAGGGTCTGGACGACCGCGATGATCGCGGAGTTCGCCAGGCTGCGGGCGATTGGGACGCTGCCGTTGGCGAACAGCGTCCTGAGGTTGTCCAGCCCCACGTCGTCGGGCAGCCACTGCCACTGCGCCGCGGCGATCCCGGCTTGGGTGGAGAAGGCGTTGCGAACCACGACGTAGAACGGCAGCAGGAACAGCGCCGCCAGCAGGGCCAGCACGACCGTGCGGACGACGGTGGCGCGGCGGGTGGACCTCACGCGAGATTGCCGATCATGCCTTGTCCTCCCGGCGCCCGAACCCCAGTACCTTGGCCTGCAGCACGCCGAGGACCACGATCACCGCGGTCAAGATCATCGTGCCGGCGCTGCCCAGGCCCAGGTCCTGGGTGCCACCGCCGAGCGAGACCACGTAGAGGTAGACCAACGGCGGTCGCGCGTACGGCGGGTAGCCGGAGATGGTGATCAAGGTGTTGTAGAACTCGTCGAAGGCCTGGAACGCCCCGATCAGCACCAGCATCAGCACCGCCACCGAGGTGGCTCGCAACTGGGGCAGGGTGATGAAGCGGAAGACGCGGAAGCCGGTGGCCCCGTCCAGGGCGGCCGCTTCGTAGGTGTCGGCCGGGATCCGTTGCAGACCGGCGATGAACAAGATCATGTAGAACCCGACCTGCAGCCACAACCGCAGACTGACCAGCGCGACCCAGTAGAGGTAGTTGCGCCCACCCAGCCAGTTGATCGACTCGAACCCGAGGGCCCGCAGGCCGCTGTTGATCATCCCGAAGCGGGCCCCGTTGAAGAGCGTCAGCCGCCAGATGATCGCCGCGATCGCGTACGAGCACGCGGTGGGCAGGAAGAAGGCGGACCGGAAGAAGGCTTGCGCGACCCGGGCCCTGCTGACCAGCAGGGCCAAACCGAGCGAGGCGAAATAGGTGACGGGAACGATGAACACCGCGAAGACGAGGAAGGTGCCCAGGCTGGTCAGGAAGGCCCGGTCGGCCAGCAGGTAGGCGTAGTTGTCCAGCCCGACGAAGTGGGTGGGGGTGACGGTGTTGCGGGCGTCGAAGAACGAGAGGTACGCGCTCCACACGATCGGCACGTAGACGAAGATCAGCAGGCCGAGCACGAACGGCCCGACGAAGACCCAGAACCAGAGGTTGCGGTGCCGCGGGCCGGCCAGCCGGCCGAGCACGGTGGCTCGGGCCGGTCGCGCCCCCGGTCGCGCCCCTGGTCGTGGTCCCGGTCGTGGTCCCGGCGGGGCCGGCGGGCTCGCGACGCTCATCGCAGCGATCAGCCGTTGAGGCGCTTGATCTCGGCCCGCGCCTTGTCCGCCACCCTGGCGATCTGCGCCTTGGGGTCGGCCCCCTTCTTGACGATGTTGGACAGCGCACTGGTGTAGGCCTGTTGGGTGGCCGGGGTCCAGAGCAGGTCGGGCCCGTGACCGAAGTCGGTAACGAACTTCGCCGCGTCGGCGCCGGCCCCGGTCTTCAGCTTGTCGGCCCGGGCCGCGAGCGCCGACTTGGCGGGGATGTGGAAGCCGTAGCTCTGCGAGAAGTCCAGTTGGTAGTCGGTCTGGTCCACCCACAGCCACGTGACGAATGCCTTGGCCGCGGCGGGGTCGGTGCCCTTGGCCGAGACCACCGAGGCGTAGGCGCCGGTGGGGACCGACTGCCGGCCGTTGGCACCGATCTTGGGGAACGGGACGACGCCGTACTTGCCCGACATGGCCGCCTCGATCGCCGGCAGGTTCCACAGCCCGGTCCAGATCATGGCGGTCTCGCCGTTGATGAAGGCGTCCGGCTGCGACCAGTCGGCCGACGCGCTCGGCAGCAGACCGCCGGAGGAGCTGAAGTCGGCGAAGGCCTTGAGGCCGGCGTAGACCTCGTCGTTAGCGAAGCCGATCCCGGTCTTGGCCGCGTTGAGATACTCCGCGCCCGCCGACCAGATGATCGGTGAGCCCAGCACCCCGATGCCACCGTCGTTGCCGGCGAAGAACCCGCCGATCTGCTTGGTGGCCACCGCTTTGGCTGCGGCCACCAGCTCCGCGAACGTCGTCGGCGGGGTCACCCCCTTGGCGTCCAGCAGATCCTTGCGGTAGTAGAGCATCTGCATGTCGACGGTCTGCGGGATGCCCCAGACCTTGTCCTGCCAGATCATCGGGGCGATCACCGCTTTGGTGAACTCGTCCTTGGCGGTCCCGATCGACTCGGTCAGGTCGAGGACCTGGCCGGCCTTGATCATGTCCAGGGTCGGGCCGTTGCCGTATTCGAAGACGTCGGGCACCTTCGAGGTGAGCAGCGCCGCGCCGATCGCCTTCTCGTAGTCTCCCGGGCTCCAGCGGACGGTGATGTCGGCGTCGGGGTAGGCCGCGGCGTACCGCTTGACGGCGTCCTCCACCCCGTCCTCGCCGTACTCGTGGTACCACTGGCTCAGCGACGGCCTGGTCCCCCCGGTCGAGGTGGACCCGGACGGCGCGCGTCCGGTGTTGCTGCCGCAGGCGCTCAGACCCACGGTGGCCGCAGCCAGGCCGCCACCGAGGGCGAACAGCGACCGACGGCCGAAGGTGTGCGGTGAGGGATCCTGAGGAATAGCCACCCGCGAACTCTAGTTCTGGTCCGTTGAGCGCGGCGTGAGGTGGGGTCCTCAGGGCTCTGTGGCGTCGCGGGTCCTCGACGGGAAGCGGGAGCTCATGCGCGCAGTGGTGTTCGACAGGTACGGCGGTCCGGAAGTCCTGCGGGTCGGTGAGGTCCCCGAGCCCCACGCCGGACCGGGTCAGGTCCGGATCACGGTGGCGGCCGCCAGCATCAACCGGGTCGACGTCAAGATCCGGAGCGGCGCCTTGGCGGGCGGCGCGGCCGCCGAGGGGACGACGGTCACCGGCTACGACGCGGCCGGCGTGGTCGACGAGGTCGGCGAGGGTGTCACGGGTGTCGACGTCGGCAACGAGGTGTTCGGGACCGGACAAGGCACCCACGCCGAGCACGCGGTGCTGCAGGCCTGGACCGGCAAGCCGGACGCGATGGGGTGGAGCGAGGCCGGTGCGCTCGGCGTCATCGGGGAGACCGCCGCCCGCGGTCTGACCTTGCTCGGCGTGGGCCAGGGCACCACGGTGTTCGTCGACGGGGCCTCGGGAGGCGTCGGCAAGATCGCCGTTCAGCTGGCCGTGGCCCGGGGCGCCCGGGTGATCGGCTCGGCCTCGCCGGGCAAGCGGGACGTGGTCGCCGCCCTGGGCGCGGAGCCGGTCGGCTACGGCGAGGATGTGGGCACCCGGGTCCAGGCGTTGGCCGCGACGGTCGACGGGGTCTTCGACACCGCGGGCAAGACCCCGGTCGACGTGCTCGTCGGCCTGGTCGCGTCCCCCCACGACGTGGTCACCATCGCCAACTTCACGGCACCCGACTCGGGGATCCGGGTGACCACGGGTGCCGACGGCACCGACCCGTCCGCGTCCCTGGCCGAGGTAGCCGACCTCTATCGTGAGGGGAAGCTGTCGGTGCAGGTCGACTCCGTGCTGCCGTTCGCGCAGGCGGGTGTGGGCCAGCAGGCGGCCGAGTCCGGCACCACCAAGGTCGTGCTGGTCCCCTGAGTCGATCCGACCGCACCCGAAGGAGTCTCGTGGCGTCTCGTCCCGACATCGGCATCATCGGCGGGACGGGGTTCTACGCCTTCCTGGACTCGGCGGAGTCGGTGGCGGTCGACACCCCGTTCGGCCCGCCCAGCGCTCCGGTCGCGGTCGGCACGGTCGGCGGACGCCGGGTCGCGTTCCTGCCCCGGCACGGGGCGCAGCACCAGTACCCACCCCACCGGGTGAACTACGCGGCGAACCTATGGGCGCTGCGGGTGGTGGGGGTCCGGCAGGTGCTGGGTCCGTGCGCGGTCGGGTCGCTGCGGCCCGAGCTCGGACCGGGCACCTTCGTAGTCCCCGACCAGATCGTCGACCGCACCTACGGCCGGGTCCAGACCGTCTACGGCGGCGCCGGTCCGGACGGGGTCGGCGGGGCGGTGCACGTCGCGATGGCCGACCCGTACTGCCCGCGCGGCCGCCGTACGGTGCTGGACCGGTCGGTTGGGGATGGCGACGATCTCGTCGACGGCGGCACCCTGGTGGTGATCAACGGGCCCCGGTTCTCCACCCGCGCCGAGTCGCAGTGGCACGCCGCCGCCGGCGGGAGCCTGGTCGGGATGACCGGGATGCCCGAGGCGGCGATCGCCCGCGAGCTCGCGCTCTGCTACACCGCCGTGGCCCTGGTCACCGACCACGACGCCGGGGTGGAGGCGGGCCAGGAGGTCACCCACGCCGAGGTGCTGAGGATCTTCGCCGGCAACATCGACCGGCTCAAGACGCTGCTCGGCGAGGTGGTCGCCGCATTGCCCGCCCCGGAGTCCGACGCCGACGCCGTCTGCACCTGCCGCCGCGCACTCGATGGCCTCGAGCTCCCGTTCGCCCTGCCCTGAACGACCTCCGGCGACGTCGCCCAGTTCCGTCGCGGACTCCCCCAGATCCCTGTGCCGCAAAGGATTTTGTCAGCAACAGATTTGTCAGTGGGGGTCGGTAGGTTCGAGACATGGTCGCAGTGCCGGTGCCGAACGAGGATGGCCTGGCGATGCTGCGCGCCGCGGTGGCCGACCTGACCCGGCGGGACCTGTCCGGGTGCGACGACCACGCGTTGGTGGCGTTCGCGCGGGAGTTCGAGACCCTCCGTAACCAGCTGTCCCGGGTCGACCACCAGATCCTTATCGCGATCGACACCAGCGGGATCGTGGACCGGTTGGTCGCCCGCAACCCCGCCGGGGTCCTCAGCCAGGTGGTGGGCATGTCGAAGGCCGAGGCCCGCCGACGGGCCGGCGCCGCCGACGCGTTGTCCGAGCAGACCACGATGACCGGTGAACCTGTCGGCGCCCGCTACCCGGCGCTGGCCGGGGTGGAGCGGGTGGGGTTGTTGGGCCGCGAGCACCGCGACGTCGCATTGGGGTGCCTCCGAATCCTCGGCACCCGCTTCGGCGCACCGGCTGAGGTCCTCGCCCACGCCGACCGCACGTTGGCTGAGCACGCCCCCGATCTCGACCCGGACGGGTTGCGGACGGTGGCGCAACACATCATCGACGTCGAGTACCCGGGCGGGCTGCTGCCCGACGATGCTCAGGTCGAGGCCGCCCGACAGGTGCAGCTCACCGCGAAACCAGACGGGTCCTACCGGTTGACCGGCATCCTGACCGGCGAGACCGGGGCCATGCTCGCCACCGTCCTGGACACCTACGGCCAACCCAGCCCCCGATCCGCCGCCCCCCGATCAACCGACTCCCGAGCAGCCGACGCCACCGACGCTGAATCGGCCACGGTGACCCCGGCGGCGTTGATCAAGGATCTCCGGTCACCGGCGCAACGCCGTCACGACGCCCTGCTCACCGCCTGCCGCGCCCTGTTGCGGTCCGACCTACCTCAGCACGGTGGGGTCCCGACCAGTGTGATCGTCACCATCACGTTGGATGATCTGCTGCACGGCGCCGGTGCGGGTCGCACCACCGACGGTCAGGACCTGTCGCCGGCCACGGTGGCCCGGTTGTTGCACGAGGCCGAGGTGTTGCCGACGGTGGTCGACGGTTGGGGTCGGGTCCGGTGGCAGGAAACCCAGCAACGTTGCGCCACCCCGGGCCAAACCAAGTTCCTGATCGCCCGCGACGGTGGGTGTTCGTTCCCAGGGTGTGACGAACCACCGTCGCACTGCGACCGCCACCACATCGTTCCCTGGGCCGAAGGTGGCACGACCGAGGTCGGCAACCTGACGTTGCTGTGCGGCTATCACCACCGCGAGTTCCTCGGCCACGGCTGGGCCTGTCGGCTGATCAACGACCTACCGCACTGGATCCCACCGGGCTGGGTCGACCCCACCCGAACCCCACGCCTGCACCCCCGGATTCGCATCCGCCGCACCACCTACCCCAAAGACACCCCCAGGCGCACCTGAGGCGGGAGTGTCGGTGATGGAGTGGGTCGGGGAACGCGACCTGCGGCTCGTGCCGAGAAAACGGCCCAAAAGGCATGGCAGCTTGCCGTGCCGACATGAACAGTCGCAGCATCGACGGACGAGCAGGCGAAAGACCCCAGGGGTCGGTGCCCCACAACACGGCAATTCCCCGTCAGCAATCCAGACCAACACCCCCACCCGATCAGTCTCTCTCGCTGCTCAGTTCCTCGCGCCGTGACCTCGCCATCGCAAAACCAGGGTGCGTCAGAGGTCGGTGAGGCCGTCACGCAGGGCGATCCGCGAGGTCCAGCCGAGCAGGGTGGACGCGGCCGAGCAGTCAGCGGTGACGTGGCGGACGTCGCCGACGCGGTACTCCCCGGTGACCACCGGGGCGGGCCCGTCCAGCGCCGCCGCCAAGGCGCTGGCCATCTCCCCGACCGTGGTGACGGTGTCCGAACCGACGTTGACCGGTGTCACCCCCGGATCGAGCGGGGCGGTCAGGGCCGCCACGGTCGCGTCGGCGACGTCGTGCACGTGAACGAAGTTCCGCCGCTGGCGACCGTCCTCGAAGACCCGCGGGGCCTCACCGCGACCGAGGGCGGCGCGGAAGAGCGACGTCACCCCGGCGTACGGCGTGTTCGTGGGCATCCCGGGCCCGTAGACGTTGTGGTAGCGCAGCGCCACCGCGACCCCACCCGTGTGGGTCGCCCAGACGGCCGCCAGGTGCTCCAGGTGCACCTTGGTCGCCGCGTACGCGCTGCGTGGGTCGAGCGCGGCCGACTCCGGGACCAGCCCGGACGCCAACGGCTCACCGCAGCGGGGGCACGGCGGTTCGAACCGGCCGGCGTCGAGGTCGGCGGTCCGCCGGACGCCGGGACTCACCACCCCGTGCTCGACGCAGAGGTAGCGACCCTCGCCGTAGACCACCATGGAGGACGCCAGCACCAGCCGGTCGATGCCCGACTGGGCGGCGATCCGCAGGACCCGGGCCGTACCGAGGCTGTTGGCCGCGACGTACTCGTCGAGGTCGTCGACCGAGCGTTCCAGCCCGACTTTGCCGGCGAGGTGGACGACAGCCGTCGAGCCCGCCATCGCCGCGGCCAATCGGTCGGCGTCGAGCACGTCGTCGCCGTGCACCGCGTCGTAGGGCACCACGTCATGTCCCTGCACGCGCAGCCGGTCGACCACCGGTGACCCGATGAACCCGGCCGAGCCGGTGACCAGCACCCTCACGCGGCTCCCTCGGTCTCGGGTTGGGCACGATCGGACCCGACGGGCAGGTTTGAGCCCATCCCGCCGGCCGGCAGCTCCAGCTCGAAGCGGCAACCGCCGGTCACGTTCCGGACCTCGATCGAGCCGTCGTGCGCCCGGACCACGCCCTTGGTGATGGCCAGGCCCAACCCGGCGCCGGTCGGTTCGCCGGTGCGCTCGGGGGTGCGCGCCGACGTACCGCGCCAGCCGGTGTCGAAGACGCGATCCAGGTGCGGTTCGGGGATACCGCCACAGCCGTCCGCCACCCCGACCCGGATCCGGCCGTCGGCAGCACGCAGCGCGCTGATCTCGACCCGGCCCCCGACCGCGGTGTGCCGGATGGCGTTGCTGACCAGGTTGGCCAGCGCCCGGACCAGGGCGTCGGCGTCACCGCTGACCGCGAGCCGGTCGGAGTCGGGCAGGTCCACCCGTAGCTCGACCTGGGCGGCCAGCGCGGCCGCATCGAGCTCGTCGGCCACGTCACCGACCAGCTCGGTGAGCGACACCGGGCGATGCACCTGCGGGGCGGGCGACTCGACCCGGGACAGCTCGAAGAGGTCCTCGACCAGACCCGACATCCGGGCCACGGTCGCGCGCAGCTGACCCAGCGCCCGCGGTACGTCGGTGATCACGCCGTCCTCGAGTCCCTCGGTCAGGGCGCGCAGCCCGGCCAGCGGTGTCCGCAGGTCGTGCGACATGAAGCTGACGAGCTCGCTGCGGGCCCGTTCGGCGTTGCGTTCGCGGGTCCGGGCCGCGGCCAGGGTCTGGCGCGCCTCGACGAGCTCGTGGCGGAGCTGCTCGAACTCCAACGGCAACAGGGTCGGGGTCACCGGGGCTGGCACGGGCGAGCCGGTGTGTTCAGCGAGCAGCAGCCCGACGCCGCTCCCGAGCTGGGCCGAGCCGCGGCTGATCCGCCGGAGCACCAGCCAACCGGCGGCGAGCGCCAGCACCGAGGAGCTGAGCAGCGCGATGACGATCACGCCGGAGTCGTGGCCGGACAAGAACATCAGCTGCACGTTGAGGGCGACCGAGCACGCGACCGCCAGCACGGGCATCAGCGCGGCGATGCCGAGCTGGAGACCCAGGGAGCGGCCCCGCAACCGGCGCAGCACGACCAGCCCGAGCATCCCCACCACCGCGCAGCAGCCGAGCGAGACCCCGACGATGACCATCAGGTCGGTCACCGGGCGGCGACCCGGTCGGCGCCGACCGGGTGGTCGACGATCTTGTACCCGGAGCGGCCCATGGTCACCAGGATCAGCGGATCGCTGGGGTCGCGCTCGAGCTTCTCGCGCAACCGACGGACGTGCACCGTCACCGTGGAGGTGTCGCCGAAGTCCCAACCCCACACGCGCCGCAGCAGCTCGGTCTTGCCGTACGTCTCACCCGGGTGGGCGACCAGGAAGGCCAGCAGGTCGAACTCGCGGGTGGTCAGCGCCATCTCAGCACCGCGGCGCCGGGCGACCCGGCCCGCGACATCCACCTCGACCTCGCCGACGTGGAGCAGGGTGGGCAGCAACCGACCACCGCTCAGACGTTCGGCCCGGCGGACCAGGGCCCCGACCCGGAGCACCAGCTCCCGTGGGCTGAAGGGCTTCACCAGATAGTCGTCCGCGCCCACCTCGAGACCCACGAGCCGGTCCTCCTCCTCACCGCGGGCCGACAGCATGATCACCGCGGCGTCATCGCCGTCGTGGCGGCGTCGGCGCAGCACCTCCAGCCCCGACAGCGTCGGGAGCATCACGTCCAAGATCACCACGTCCGGCTCGGCCGTGCGCCACCGGTGCAGGGCCTCGGCCCCGTCGGTGACCCAGTGCAGCGCGTACCCGGCCTGCTCGAGGTAGGCGAGCACCACCTCGGCGACGGTCGGGTCGTCCTCGACGAGGAGCACGGTGGCGGTCACGTGATCAGCCTAGAAGGGTGGCTGCCGTCACGACACGCCCAGGCCCGGCCGCGCGCTCGCCGTCAGCGAACCGAAAGCCTGGCCGGGGTGCCCGCCTCGACGCCGACCCGGGTCCTCGACGTACGGTCTGCTGGTGAGCACCCGGCCCCCCGGCACCGAGCGCGTTGGCGTGCAGGTCGTGCTGCCGTGCCTCGACGAGATCGCGGGGCTGGCCTGGGTGCTGGACCGGCTGCCCGCCGAGGTCGCCGGCTGCCCCGTCACTGCCCTGGTGGCCGACAACGGCTCGACCGACGGCTCGGCCGAGCTGGCCCGGGAGCGCGGGGCGGTGGTCGTCCCGGTCCGCCGCCGTGGGTACGGCTCGGCCTGCCACGCCGGTCTGGAGGCGGCCACCGCCGCGGTGGTCGTGGTGATGGACGCTGACGCCTCGCTCGACCCGCGCCAGCTGCCGAGGGTCCTCGACCCGCTACTGGCCGACGACGCCGACCTGGTCGTCGGGGCCCGTCGGCCCGAGCGCGGGGCCTGGCCCTGGCACCTGCGCGTGGCCAACGCCGAGGTGGCCCGACGCGTCCGGCGGCGGTGCGGGGCCCGGTTGGCCGACGTCGGGCCGATGCGGGCGGCCTGGCGCGAGCCGCTGCTGGCGCTCGGTCTGACCGACCGGCGGTCCGGCTACCCCGTCGAGACGGTCGTCGCGGCGGCCGAGGCGGGCTGGCGGGTCCGCGGCGTCCCCGTGGACTACTTCCGGCGTACGGGCCGGTCGAAGGTGACCGGGACCCCGCTCGGAGTGCTGCGCACCGTGCACGACATGTCGGCTGTGCTGCAGGTGCGCCGATGACCCGGACCCGGACCGTGATCGTGATCGCCAAGCAGCCGGTCGCCGGTCGGTCCAAGACCCGGCTGGCCCCGCGGTTCGGCGACGCGGGAGCCGCCGATCTGGCGGCGGCGGCGTTGGCCGATACCTGCCGTGCGGTGACGGCCGCCCCCGCCGCCCGTCGGGTCCTCTACTGGCAGGCCTTCGACGCGGACGCCGACGTCCCGGCCGGCTTCGACGTCGTCCCGCAGACCGCCGGTGCCCTGGAACGTCGGTTGGCGGACGCGTTCGCGCAGACGTGGCGGGGCCAGACCCCGCGCGACCACCCGACGTTGCTGGTGGGGATGGACACCCCGCAGCTGGGCGCCGACGGGCGGGCCCACCTGCTCGACCCCGACTGGGACGGGGCCGATGCGCTGCTCGGGCTCGCCCCGGACGGTGGCTTCTGGGCCATCGGTCTCCGCCGGGGTGACCCCCGCCAGATCTTCGACGGGGTGGCGATGTCGACCGACCGGACCGGGGCCGTCCAGCTCGCGCGGCTGCACCAGCTCGGCCTGGAGGTACGGCTGCTCCCGCCGTTGCGCGACGTCGACACGCCCGACGACGCGGCGGTGATCGCGACGCAGCACCCCGAGCTCGACTTCAGTGCCCGCTACCGGTGGCTGACCGCCCAGGCCGAGGTGAGGTCCGGCGAGGGACGACGCCGGAACATGGGTCAGCTCTTCGACCTCGCGTACGCGGGGGCGCCGGTGGCCGCCAGCACGGCCGACGGCGTGGACCCGGTGGGGATCGACGTGGCCCGCTGGTCGGCGCCGGTGGACGACGTTGACGCCATGCTGGTCGCCCGGTGCCGTCCACCGGTCCTGGACCTGGGCTGTGGTCCCGGGCGCCTGGTCGTGGCGCTGCTCGACGCCGGCGTCCCGGCCCTGGGGGTCGACGTGTCGGCGGCGGCGGTGGCCACCGGCCGTTTGCACGGGGCGCCCGCGCTGCGTCGCGACCTCGCCGATCGGCTCCCCCTGGAGGGGCGGTGGGGCAGCGTGGTGCTGCTGGACTCCAACGTGGGGATGACCGGGGACGTGGCGGGGTTGTTGGCGCGGTGCGCCGAGCTGGTGGCCCCTGGCGGGCTGATCATCTGCGAGGTGGACCCCGACCCCGACGTCGCCGACACCCGGACGGTGCACCTCAGCGCCGACGGTCAGCTCGCGACCGTGGAGTGGAGCCGCGCCGGGTCGCGGGCCGTGGTCGCCGCCGCACGGGTGCTCGACCTGGTCGTGGCCGAGGAGTGGAACGCCGGCGGGCGCGCGTTCCTGAGCCTGGCCCACGCCTGAGCCGGCGGTCGCTCCGGCTCAGCCGACGAAGATGCAGAACGGATGGCCGGCCGGGTCGGCGAACACGAAGAGCGGCTCCTCGGGGTCGTCGCTGCGGTCGAGGCGCTCGGTTGCCCCGAGGTCGAGCGCCCGGCGGCGCTGGGCCTGCAGCTCGGAGACGTCCGCCACGACCGTGTCGAGGTGGATCATCTGCGGCACCTCGGCGTCCGGCCAGGTCGAGGGCCGGACCCCGTCGGTCTGCTGGAACGCCAGCTGGGGTCCGGCTGGGTTGCGGAGCACCAGCCAGCCGGCCTCGTCGGGCTCACCGGGGGCCGGCGGCTCGTCCCCGGGTCGGTACCGGAGCCCGAACAGCTCGCGGTAGAACTCCGCCAGGCCGCGGGCGTCGGTCGCGTCCAGCACGGTCTGGACGATCCTCGGGTAGGTCATCTGCCCACCCTCCTACGCTGTCGGGGTGCCGTCCACCCTGCCCCCCGGCGAGCCCGCGCCGGCCGACGGGTCGCTGCCGGCCGCCGCCCGGGCCGAGCTCGCCGCCCGACCGCTGAGCCTTTACCTGCACGTCCCGTTCTGCACGACGCGGTGCGGCTACTGCGACTTCAACACCTACACCGCCGCGGAGCTGGGGCCGCACCCCGGTGCGGGCCGGGACGGGTATGTCGAGGTCGCGGTGGCCGAGCTGGAGCAGGCCCGCCGCGTGCTGGGCGACGACGTACCCGAGGTGTCGACGATCTTCGTCGGCGGCGGTACGCCCACCCTGCTGCCCGCCGGTGACCTCGGCCGGTTCGTCGCCCGGGCCCGCACCCTGTTCGGGCTCACGTCCGACGTCGAGGTGACCACCGAGTCCAACCCCGACTCCGTCGACGCCGACGGCCTGGCCCGCCTCGCCGACGACGGCTTCACCCGGGTCTCGTTCGGGATGCAGTCGGTGACCCCGCACGTACTCGCGGTGCTCGACCGCCACCACACCCCCGGCCGGCCCCAGCAGGCGGTGGCGGAGGCCACGGCAGCGGGCATCGCCCACACCAGCCTGGACCTGATCTACGGCACGCCCGGGGAGTCGCTCGCCGATTGGGCGGCGAGCCTGGACGCGGCCATCGCCGCCGGTCCGGACCATCTGAGTGCCTACGCCCTGATCGTCGAGGACGGCACCCGGCTGGCGGTCCGGATCCGCCGCGGCGAGCTGGCCATGACCGACGACGATGATCTGGCCGACAAGTACCTGCTCGCCGAGCAGCAGCTCACCGCCGCCGGGTTCGACGCGTACGAGCTGAGCAACTGGGCCACCGGGCCGACCGCCCGCTGCCGCCACAACCTCGCCTACTGGCGCGGGGACCACTGGTGGGGGATCGGACCCGGCGCGCACAGCCACGTCGGCGGGGTCCGCTGGTGGAACGTCAAGCACCCCGCCGCGTACGCCGCCCGGATCGCCGCGGGTGTCTCACCCGCGCACGCCCGCGAGCTGCTGAGTGCCGCGGACCGGGTCGCCGAGCGCATCCTGCTGGAGATCCGGCTGGCCGACGGCCTCGACCTGGCCGTGGTGTCGGCCCGAGCCCGCCGTCGCGTCCCCAACCTGGTGGCCCGGGGTCTGGCCACGGTCGTCGGTCATGGGGAGCACGAGCATCTGGTCCTCACCCTCGACGGCCGGCTGCTCGCCGACGCGCTGGTCCGCGACCTGGTCGACTGACCCTTCCCGCCATTTTGCGCACAATGACCCCATCAGGACGGTCTACCGG
>JBPCRP010000065.1:0-9868 GCA_050996715.1 Propionibacteriaceae bacterium | reverse complement strand
ACGAGGTCGCGACGTACCTCTCCGCGCGGACTCTCAGCCACCGGTTGCCGGAGAAGGTGATGGTCTTCCACCAGGTGGCGGCCTCGGTCGTGCGGCAGGAGAGCAAGCTGGAGGGCCACGACGGCGTTGTCATCGTGAAGTCGGTCGACGGTCTCGGGTCGGGCGGGGCGAAGGTCGACACCTACCACCGGCTCACCGGCGACCTGTCGGACGCGGTCCACGCCGGGTTCAAGCTCCTCTTCGAGGAGGACAGCCGCGGCCCGTCACGGTTGATGACGACCACAGAGGTCCTCGCCCTCAGACCCCGTCCCGAGTACGTGATGTACGAGTAGCCGCCTGCGCGACCGGCGGGCAGGATGGGGCCATGGTGGCTCCGCACGCGCTCTGGATCACGGGCAACCCCGCTGCTGATGCGTTGTTGTCCACCGACGGCAACGCGCTGCTGATCGGGATGGTCCTCGACCAGCAGATTCCGATGGAGAAGGCGTTCAGCGGACCGGCGGTGATCGCCGACCGCATGGGGGGTCGCTTCGACGTGGCCGCCATCGCCGCGCTCGACGTGGGCGATTTCGTGGGCCTGTGCTCCGAGCGACCGGCCGTGCACCGGTTTCCCGGCTCCATGGGCACCCGGGTCCACGACGTGGCCGGCACCCTGGTCGCCGACTACGACGCCGACGCGACCCGGTTGTGGGACCAGGCCGCCTCCGGGAGCGACCTGAGACGTGCGATCGAGGCGCTGCCCGGGTTCGGGGCCCAGAAGGCGGCGATCATGACCGCCCTGCTCGGCAAACAGTGGGGCGTCCAGCCCCCGGGGTGGCGAGAGGCCGCGGGGGCGTACGGCAACGCGGGGGAGTACCGCTCCGTCGCCGACGTGGTGGACGAGCCCTCCCTCCAGCGGGTGCGGGCGTTCAAGAAGCAGGCCAAGGCGGCCGCCCGCACCACGTCGTAAGATCGCCACGACCCGCCTCGACCGACCACGGGCTGTTTCCACCTACGCTGGCTCCCATGGGAATTCGCTCGGGGATCGTCAAGGGACTGCTGCCCGCCGTTGCGCTCGCGCTCATCCTCGCCGGCTGCGGCGGGGGATCCTCGCCCGCACCGACGGTCTCCTCGGCGCCGCCGGCACCCGTCCCGGTCCAGGGGTCCATCGTGGTCACCGCCGGTTCGGCCAACGAGATGGACGTGACCGTGCCGCAAGAGATCGCCGCTGCCTGGACGACCCTGGCCGGCCAGGGCAAGGGGGCCGAGCTGGTCGTCGTCGCCGGAGATGGCAGCACGACCACGACGAACGCCAACTTCGCCGACGGCGGGGTCGAACGCGTCACCACCACGATGAACGCGGCGCAGTCCACTGGCACCGAACGCTCCGCGCTCGCCGGTCTGAACGCCATCGACTCGCCCGCCGGAACCCCGGTCTGGGTCTTCTCGCCGCTGCTCGACACCGTCAAGCCTCTCGACTTCGGTCAGCTCGCCTTCGACGAGGCACCGGCCAACGCGGTCAAAGCGGTGCAGAAGGCCAAGAAGCTGCCGTCGCTCAAGGGTCGGCAGGTGACCTTCGTCGTCACACCGGTCGCCGGCGAGCAGAAGAAGCTCTCCGAGCTGCAGATCGGCTACCAGCGTGCGGTCTGGGAAGGCCTGGCCAAGGCCGCGGGCGCCAAGCGGGTCACGTTCTTCGTCGGTGCCGGCACCACGCCGGGCGCGGGTACCGGACCGGTGATTCCGGTACCGGATCCCTCCGACAAGATCAACGCCGAGAAAGCGGGGAACACCAGCACCTGCACCTTGCCCGCGCCGGCGCTGTTCCGCGCCGACCAGCCGACCCTGATTGACAAGAAGGCCACCCTTAAGGCACTCAAGGACTGCCTGGGCGACATCAACAACTCGACCAAGATCACCGTCGAGGGCCACACGGCCGGCGACTCCGGCTCGAGCAACGACGTCGCCAAGTCCCTGTCCACCCAGCGGGCGACCGAGGTGGCGGCGCTGCTCAAAGAGCTCGACGTGCCGGCCGAGAACATCACCAAGGTCGTCGGGTACGGCGCGACCAAGCCGATCGCCAAGCCGGACGACAACCCCAAGAACCGAGCCGTGGTGGTCACCTTCACCACCAGCTCGTGAGCCGCGCGGCATGACCCGAGCGACGGGTTCTGAGGTGATCCCTGGCGTCCCGGCGCTGCCCGCCACCCTCATCGCCGACGCCGATCGCGGTCCCCGGTGCGCAGCCTGGCTTGATCGGTTGCCGCAGCTGGTCCGCACGGTGTTCGACGACTGGGGGCTGTCCGCCGACGGGGATGTCCGGCCCGGAGCCAGCGCGTTCGCCCTGCCCGTCCGTACGGCCGAGGGCACCCCGGCGGTGCTCAAGGTCGGCTGGCCGGACCCCGAAGCCGAGCACGAGCACCTCGCCCTGCAGGCGTGGGGCGGGCGGGGCGCCGTACGGCTGCTGCGGGCCGACCCGCACCGTTCGGCCCTCCTGCTCGAGCGGGCCGACCCGGACCGGGACCTGTCCGCCCTGCCCGTGGTGGAGGCCTGCACCGTGGTCGCCGGGCTCTACGGTGACCTCCACCGCCCGGCCCTGCCCCAGCTGCGCACCCTGTCCGCGACCACCGCGGACTGGGTCCGGCTGCTCGAGGGTCTGCAGCACAGTACCCAGGTGTCGCGCCGGTTCGTTACCGAGGCGTTGTCCTACGCTCGCGCTTTCGTGGACGACCCGCTCACCGACGGTCGGCTGCTGCACACCGATCTGCACTACGCCACCGTGCTGGCGTCGAGTCGGACGCGGGCTGCCGACGACGGGTCCGCGTGGCTGGCGATCGACCCGAAGCCGATCTCCGGCGACCCGTGCTTCGAGGTGGCCCCGCTGCTGTGGAACCGGTGGGCCGAGGTGCAGGCGGCGCCGAGCGCGCGCGCCGCGATCGTCGAGCGCTTCTTCGCGGTAGTCGACACCGCGGGCCTCGACGAGAGCCGGGCCCGGGCCTGGGTGGTGGTCAGAGAGCTGGTGAACGTGGCCCGGGCGCTGGCCGAGCCCCGCCCGGACCAGCAGTGGATCAGCGCCTGCACGACGATCGCCAAGGCCCTTCCCACCTGATCGACGTCCGACCGATCGTGACGCCGTCCACCACGTCCTCCGCCGACCAGACGTGCTCTCAGTGCGGAGCGAGGGCGGGGGGCAGCTCGCGCTGCAGCTCCGTGTCCTCGGGTCGAGGGCTCTTCGGCGCGTCACCGGTGACGGCTCGACCGGGCCCACGTCGACCCAGCTTCGACTCGAGCCAGGTCGCCAGCCGGGTCAACGCGAAGTTGATCACGATGTAGATCAGGCTGACCACCACGAAGGCCTGCAGCAGCAGCTTGGTGTTGTTGGCCAGGTTGTTGGCCTGTTTCATCAGCTCGGGATAGCTGACGACGTAACCCAGCGTGGAGTCCTTCAGCACCGCGACCAGCTGGGTGACCAGGGAGGGGATGACCAGCCGGACCGCCTGCGGCATGATCACCTGGCGCATCGCCATCCCTCGGGTCATTCCGACGGCGAACGCCGCCTCGCTCTGGCCATGGTCCAAGGCGTTGATGCCGGCCCGGACGATCTCGGCGATCACGGCCGCGTTGACCAGGATGATCGGCACGGTGAGCTTGCCGAACGAGCCCAGGTTGATCCCCAACCCGGGCAGCGCGAAGAGGAACATGTAGACCAGCAACAACGTCGGCACCGAACGGAAGACCTCGATGTAGGCGGTGCACGGCCAGCGGACAGCGGCGACCCGGCTGTGCCGACCGACACCGAGCAGCGCCCCGGCCGGAAAGGCGATCACCGACGCCACCGCAGTGACCAGGAGCGTGCCCCGCAGGCCGTCCAGGAAGAAGATCACCGCCCACTGCTGCCAGAACGGCTTCCACTTGGCGTACGCGAGCTGGCCGTTGCTGTCGAGCTGGCGGTAGGCCAGGAACAGGACCGCGAGGATCACCAGCAACGTGACCACGGTGCCGATCGCGATCCGTCGGCGACCCCGGGGACCGGGGTCGTCGAAGAGCACCCGGGGCGCGTTCATCGGCGGACCGCCAGTCGTCGTTCGAGTACGGTTCCGGCCCCGCCGCCGAGCAGGGCGATGGCGACGTAGACCACGGCGCTGGCCACGAACATCAACATCGACTCCGCGGTCTCGTTACCGATCTGCTGCGCCTGATAGGTGAGGTCGGCCACCGCGATGGTGGCGGCCAACGACGACCCGAGTGCTACCCCGATGAAGATGTTGACCAGCGGCTGCACCATGCTGCGCAGCGCCTGGGGCAAGATGACCTGCAGCAGCGACTGGGCGAAGGTCATCCCGATCGCCCGGGCCGCTTCGGCCTGTCCGACCGAGACCCCGTTGATCCCCGCCCGGACCGTCTCGCAGGTGAACGAGGCCGAGACCAGGGTCAGACTGATCGCCGCGGTGGTGAACAGCGAGAAGGAGACCCCGGCCAGCGGGAGTCCGTAGGCCAGCAGGATCAGCAGGCTGAGCAACGGGATGTTGCGGAAGACCTCGACGAAGACCGCCCCGACGGCGCGGAGCGGTGGAATCGGGCTGACGCGGAAGACGGCGACCAGAGTGCCGAGCAGCACCGAGCCGACGTAGGCGATCGCCGTCAGCTGCAGGGTCACCAGCACCCCGGCGGCCAGGCCGCCGAGGTTGGCGGCGAGGACATCGATCACGGCACACGCTCGCCGGTGGGGGTCACGAGCCCTTCGCCGATCCGATCTCCGGCGGCTTGGGGGCCTCGCCCTGCACCACCGTGCCGACCGTGGCCTTCCACAGCTTGGCCCAGGTGCCGTCGTCCTCGACCTTCGTCAACCAGGCGTTGACGAATTGCTTGGCCGACGGGTCGGACCGGGTGACCCCGATGCCGTAGTAGTCGTCGGAGAACGGCTCGCCGACGACCTTGAGGTTCTTGTCGGCGCTCGCGTCGGAGATCAGGATGCTCTGATCGATCACGTAGGCGTCGACCCGCCCGGTCTGCAGCGCGGCCAGGCACTGGGCGTCGTCGGGGAACAAGCTGATCTGGGCGTCCGACACCTCTTGCTTGATCTTGTCCGGGGCCGTCGATCCCTGCTGGGTGGCGACCTTCTTGCCACTCAGGTCCTTGACGCCGGTGATGTCGGTGTTGTCGGCCTTCACCATGACCGCGTTGCCGGAGCGGTAGTACGGGCCGGCAAAGGCCACCTTCTTGGCCCGCTCCGGGGTGATCGAGTAGGTCGCGAAGACGGTGTCCACGGTGTTGTTCTGGATCATGGTCTCGCGGGTGTCGACGCTGGTCACCTTGAGCTCCAGCAATGCGTTCACGTCGGTCTTGCCCGTGATGTAGTGGGCCAGCAGCTGGGCCAGACCGGCGTCGAAACCGGTCAGCTTCCCCGTCGTCGGGTCCTTGATCGAGAACAACGGACCGGAGTCGGTGCCGCCGGTGATCAGGTTGCCGCGCTCCTTGATCTTTTTGGCCCAGGCGTTGCCGTCCACCGTGGCGGCGTCAGCGACGGGCCCGCCCAGGATGATCTGGTCGTAGGCATCCACATTGGTCTGGCTGCCGGTGAGCGCGCTCGTGTCGTTGCCGCAGGCGGCGAGACCGGCGACGCCGGCGGCGGCGCCACCGAACAGCAGTCCCAGCCGGCGGCGGCTGAAACGGGCGGAGGTGAGAACGGGGGCGTGGAACGGGTCAAACACGTGGTCTCCGATGGGGTTGGCGGGCAGAGTCTGTCGTCCAACCTAGGCAGTGCCACCGTGTCGCGTCGAGGGACCCGCCGGGTCCGGCTCAACGCAACTGCTGCGGCAGGCGACGGCGTGGCAACCAATCCCGTACGGCAGGTCCTCATCCCAGCAACGGCAGGCGAGACACGAGCAATCTTGCCGACGCCCGGTCCCGATCGGTCGGGGTCGTCCTGCCGGTGCCGAGCAGCACGGCTCGTCGATCCGACCAGGTCGACGGGAGCGGTTCGTCGGCGATCAGCTCGAGCACGGTGCGGGTGTGGCCCAGCACCACGGGGTCGGGCTCGGGAGGTGCGTCGAGGTGGGCGACGAGGTCGAGGTGGTGGACGCAGGCCTCCACGACAAGCGTGCTGGTGAAGTCGGCGACCTCGAGCACGTGTCCCTGGGTGCGCACGCGGGTGGCCAGGGTGATCGTGCCCGCCGCCCGCACCGCGGCTGCCGCTGTTTCGGTCCACTGGCCCACCAGCGACGCCGAGGAACCGTACGCGGCCGAGCCCAACCGGACGAACCGCGCCTGTGCCGCCTCCGCGCGAGGGTCCTGGCCCGGGCGGAAGGCGTGCCAGTAGCTGGCGGCGTCGACGTCGGCCGGTTCGGTGGTGGGGCTGGCGTAGGTGATCAGGGCCCGCTGGGTGTCGAGGAGCAGGTGGAACACCACGTCCTGCACGCACCAGGCCGATGCGGTAGTAGGCAACCAGAAGTCGGCCGGATCCAGCCGCGTCAGCAGGGAGCTGACCTGGCCGTACGCGTGGTCCAGCAGGCCGACCGGGTCGCCGACACGGTCAGCCGTGCTGGAAACAGCGTCGTCACCTGTGGGATTCACGTCGTCAGCGCCGGGAGAGCCGCGTAAGCAGGCTGCGGGCGGCGTGGGCGACGAGGTCGTGGTCGTAGGTGAGCACGTAGCTGAACTCCCGGTCGGGCTCTCCGCGGGCCGGAAGTCGCAAGTCGTGTGCGACCAGCAGCGCCGAAGCGGCCGGGGCGGAGATCATCACCACCCACTCGTTGATCAACGGATCCCCGCGTTGCAGCTCGGCGACCGAGACCCCGGGGATCGGTGCGGCCCGGAGGTCCTTGGCGACCATCATGATCATCTCCGTGTGCGGCACGAGTTCGGCATAGCGACGACGGACACTCGAAGCGATCATGTCGGCGTACTGGAAGTTGGCGAAGACCAGGGTGGAGCGGCCCGAGGTCAGCGCCATCGTCTCGAGCCGCTTGCTGATGGCGACCAGCAGGCTTTTGCGGGCCTGTCGGGGTCGGTGGCGCTGCGCAGCGATGTCGAACGGGCTGTGCCGCTGGTCGGGCAACTGCGGGGGAGTGCAGGGGTCAAGGGTGTCGTCCAGATGGGCCGGTAGCCCTACCCAGCTGGTGTGGACCGCCGACCCCCGTCCCAGCGTGGCCCCCAGCCCCTGGGCCACCTCTCGCTGCTCAGCGGTATCGAGATGCTCGGCCATCACGATCGCGCCGGTTGCGTGCATGAAGGCGGTGAGGGTCTGCAGAGTCTCCACGGCGAGTTCATTCGTCGGGTCGTCGACGACCTCCGGGTCGAGGGTGACCAGACACGGCTGATACACTGACACGCCGGCGAGGGTGCCAAACGTCCGTCCGACCCCGTGCAGACCGATCTTCCAGCCCCGTCGGCGGGCGGCGTCGACCAGCCGCAGGGTCTCGGCCGGACGGTCGAGCAACTCTGCCGCGTCCAGGCTGACCACCAGCGGGTGATCGCTGAACTCGCCGGCGTCCCTCAGCTCGACCAGGGCCGAGATAGAGACCTCGAAAAGCAGGGGGTCCGTCGGTCGCTGCTGGTGGGCCTGCAGGAGACCGAGGGCGTGCGCGACGGTTGCAGCGTCCATCGGCTCGATCGCGTCGATTCTGAGGATCTTCAGGGCGGCGGCACGACCGGTGGCAAGATCGACCAACGGACGGACGGCAACCGGAAGCTCTTCCTGGCGGAACAGCTCACCAATGAGCCGACACCGCTCTTCGACGTCGTCTGACGTCACCATGTTGTCGTCACCGCCACCATATTGTCGGTCACCCTGTGGTCGTCATCGCTGCACACCGTAGTCCTGCCGGGCGGTCAACGAGCCGATCACCAGCGGTACGCCTGCTCGCCGTAACGGCTGGTCACACCCTTCTTTCCGCCCGAGTGGCGGACCGATAAGCGACATTATGACATTTTGCACGTGGCGCAGACGGCCATCGCGTGTATGCGATGGTCCTGTCTCAAGAAACATGTCAGGGGAATCCCGACGACACAGGCTGGACTCGTCGGTGCTGCGCTCGACGCCGAGCGACAGTCGACCGCGGATCGTGCCGCGAAGCACCCCTGGTCAGGTGAGGCTCACGCTGACAGGATCGTGCTCACGCACTCAAGACCATGAGGTCACCGGAGGGAGGCAGCCGTGGCGTCGCTGTCATCCCTGCCGATGCCAGCCAACCTGTCGTCCCAACGGGTGTTTCTTCGACTGAACGCTGGTTGCGGCACCGAACCAGACCGACGCAACCGTCCGGAACCGTAAAGTCAGAATGGCCGTCTCAGAGGTGTCCCCTGTGGCAGACCCGGCAGGGAAAGCGTCGCGGTAGTCTTTGTCGCCCCGGCCGCGTGCGGTGCGTCCGCAGACAAGGAGCAGGGCTATGCCACCGAAGGGCCGTAACGGCCCCCGGCACTGGATCGACTGGCTGCCGCGGATCCCGTCTCATGCCGTCCACCTCGTCCAGGCCATGGCCCGCAGGAGGACGGCCATGACGCGAACGACGACATCCGCCGCAGACGCACACGATCGGCTGAGCCGCGACGCCTGTGTCGACGTCGACGCGATCTTCGGCCGGATCGAGGAGAAGCCCAATGAGCGCGATCGGCCCAATGCACCAAGCCCTCCTAACCCTGCCTGATCCCCAGAGCTGCCGTGTTTGCGCCTGCCGGTGAGCTCCACAATTTTGGCGGGTTCTTTACCTGACCGCTAGCGTCGCCCACCGGCCCGTCACCACCGAGCTCCCACTGATCGTTGTCTGGGCCACCGTGCAACTCGCCGCGGGCATCACGTTGCGGACGGCCGGGGCGCTGGAGGCGCCGGCGGCGATCTTGGTCACTATCGTGACGCTGACGCGAGTCCTGTGAGTGACCGCCTCTCGGCCCTCGAGCGAACAACATTCAAGTCGAGTAGGGCACTTCCGAGTGAGCGCCAGCCGTCGCCCCAGCCGCAGAGGTCGTAGTAGGCGGCGATAGCGGCGGCGTAACCGGGATGGCCTCGCGTTGTCGCCTGGTGACGTCGGCAGGGCTGGTTTGGCTGTCGGCATCGAGCCACGCAGCGACCTCATCCCCCTGATCGGCAAGAAGGTCGTGAGCCCGAGGCACAACCTCGACACCGCCGAAGTCGAGGTCGAGGTGCCCGACGGTCGGGTCGGCTCCATCGTGGAGGATGGATGCTCTCGGCCTTGCGGGAGGGAGGGGTAGCGTCCGTCTGTGACCGAGCAGCAGCCGTACGAGGTGGTCCAGTCGTATCCGACGTTTGAGCTGCGCCGCTACCCAGCGCACCTGGTCGCCGAAGTGTCGGTCCAAGGGCCTTTCGAGGAAGCCGGAAACCGGGCCTTCCGGTCCCTGTTCGGCTACATCACCGGGCAGAACGAGTCGGCTCGATCCGTAGCCATGACCGCGCCGGTGGTCCAGGAGACAGCCAGGTCGGAGAAGGTAGCGATGACGGCGCCGGTCGTTCAGGTCGAGAACGGCTCGGGCGACCATGTCGTCGCCTTCGTGCTGCCGACGTCGATGACCCTCGAGACCGCGCCTGTTCCGGCCAATCCGCACGTGCGGGTCCGTGAGGTGCCGGAACGCCTGGCGGCGGCGATGCGCTACTCAGGCCGCTGGACGGAGGCTGGGTACCGGCGCCGACGAGCCCAACTCGAGACCGACATGGTCGGGGCGGGATTGCTTCCCGGCGTTACAGCAAGGTTCGCCAGATTCGATCCGCCGTTCAAGCCCTGGTTCCTGCGGCGCAACGAAGTGGTCCAGGACGTGGTGACCACGGATACGGGTTCTTCAGAGCCGCTGCCTGATCGAGCAACGTGAGCCGGTGCCGGCTCGGTCGTCGCTGAGCGCGGTGGCGATGACGCCGCAGCCGATGTCATCGTGAGCTGCCCGG
>JBPCRP010000157.1:0-4168 GCA_050996715.1 Propionibacteriaceae bacterium | reverse complement strand
GGTGGGTTTCCAAAGACCGGTGGGCGACCGCGGTGTGGGAGGGGGGGGTGATGTTGTTGAGCCGGAGACGAGGGCGGTGGCCGACGCCAGCGCCGCCGTCCGTCCGGCCGACCCAGGAGCACGCATGCCGCTGAACCCCCAGGTGCGTACCGCACGTGACTTCCTCCTGCTGCACCAGGAGGACTATGGCTGCGCCGCCCAGGGGTTCAGCTGGCCCGAGCTGTCGCTCTACAACTTCGCCACCGACTGGTTCGACGGCCTGGCCGAGGACCACCCCGACCAGACCGCACTCTGGGTGATCGACGCAGCGGACCCCGCCGCCACCGACCCGGGGACCGACGGCGCCGAACCCGAGTCCAAGCTCACCTTCGCCGAGCTCGCCGCCCGCTCGATCGCCGTGGCCCACTTCCTCGCCGACCTCGGGCTGCGCCGGGGTGACCGGCTGCTGCTCGTGGTGGGCAACTGCGTCCCGCTGTGGGAGGTGATGCTCGGGGCGATCCGGCTGGGTGCGGTGGTGATCCCCGCCACCACGCAGCTCTCCCCGGCCGACCTCGCTGATCGGGTTGCCCGCGGCGACGCCAAGCTCCTGGTTGCACACGGCGCCGATGCGGCCAAGTTCGCGGGTGTCGAGCTGCCCCTCGGCAAGGTGGCGGTCGACGATCTGCCCGGGTCAGCCGACTGGATCGACTACGCCAGGGCCGCGGACTTCGCCGGCGGCGAGCCCAGGCTGCCCGGGGTCACCCGGGCGACCGACCCGATGCTGCTCTACTTCACCTCGGGCACCACCGCGCTCCCCAAGCTGGTCCAGCACAGTCACGTCAGCTATCCCGTCGGCCACCTGTCGACGATGTACTGGCTCGGTCTCCGCCCGGGCGACATCCACCTCAACGTCAGCTCGCCGGGGTGGGCCAAGCACGCCTGGAGCAACATCTTCGCGCCCTGGCTGGCCGGGGCGACGGTGGTCGTCTACAACTACGCCCGCTTCGACCCGGCCCGGTTGCTGGCGGCGGTGGCCCGGACGGGCGTCACCACCTTCTGCGCCCCGCCGACCGTCTGGCGGATGCTGGTCCAGACCGACCTGGCCCACACCCCGACCCACATCCGGGAGGCGTTGTCGGCCGGGGAGCCACTGAACCCCGAGGTGATCGAGCAGGTACGTCGGGCCTGGGGTCTGACCGTCCGCGACGGCTACGGCCAGACCGAGACCACCGCCCAGGTCGGCAACCCACCCGGCACCGAGCTGCGGCCCGGATCCATGGGTCGACCGCTGCCCGGCTACGACGTCGTGCTGGTCGACCCGGGTACCGGCGAGGTGAGCGACACCGAGGGCGAGCTGTGCCTGCGGCTCGACCCGCGTCCGCTGCCGCTGATGACCGGCTACAAGGAGCGCGCCGACACGTTCGCCGACGAGCAGAACTTCGAGGCGTTCGCCGGCGACGTCTATCACACCGGCGACGTCGTCCAGCGTGACGCAGACGGTTACCTGACCTTCGTCGGCCGGGCCGACGATGTGTTCAAGGCGAGCGACTACCGGATCAGCCCGTTCGAGCTGGAGTCGGTGCTGATCGAGCACCCGGCGGTGGCGGAGGCGGCGGTGGTGCCGGCGCCCGACGCCCTCCGGCTGGCCGTGCCCAAGGCGTACGTCGCGCTGGCCGCCGGCCACGCTCCCGACGCCGACACCGCGAAGTCGATCTTCGCCTTCGTCCGCGCGCACCTCGCCCCTTACAAGCGCGTCCGTCGGCTGCAGTTCGCCGAGCTGCCGAAGACGATCAGCGGCAAGATCAGGAGGGTCGAGCTGCGGGACGCCGAGATGGCCGCTGCGAAGCGACCCGACGCTGAGTTCCGCGACAGCGACTGGCAGTGGTGAGAGGTTCACCGCCGTTCACAGGTGATCCCGACCGCTGTGAGACGAAGGTGAACGGCCCGTAACACGAGGCTGAGGGCGCCGTAACACCCTCCGCCCACCATGGCGGTGTGAGTTCCCCTGCCCTGGTCGCCCCGGTACCCACCGTGCGGACCGCCACCCACTGCCCGTACTGCTCGCTGCAGTGCGGGATCGAGCTGACTGCGGGCGGGCGGCCGGCAAGCCTTCAGCCCCAGCCCGACTTCCCGACCAACCTCGGGGGCCTGTGCTCCAAGGGCTGGAACGCCACGAGCCTGCTCGACCACCTCCAGCGCCTGCTCAGCCCCATGGTCCGGACGGTCGGGGTGACCGCACCAGCGCGTTCAGGCCAGCCGGCTGGGACGAGGCGCTCGGGCAGATCGTCGAGGGGATTCAGCGAACCCAGGCCGACTTCGGTCCCGACGCCGTGGGCTGCCTCGGGGGCGGCGGGCTGACCAACGAGAAGGCGTACGCGTTCGGCAAGTTCGCCCAGGTCGCCCTGCCCACCGCGATGATCGACTACAACGGTCGCTTCTGCATGTCCTCGGCCGCCACCGCGTCCACCAGGGCGTTCGGGATCGACCGCGGCCTGCCGTTCCCCCTGGCCGACGTGGCGGAGGCGGACGCGAACTTGCTGGTGGGCGCCAACCCCGCGGCCACGATGCCGCCGGCCATGCAGTTCTTCGACGCCGGCCGGGCCCGGGGCGCCACCCACATCGTGGTCGACCCGCGCCGGACCCCGACCGCCGCGGGATCCTCGCTGCACCTGCAGCCGCTACCGGGCACGGACCTGGCCCTGGCCAACGGGCTGCTGCACCTGGCGATCACGCACGGGCTGGTCGACGCCGCCTACCTCGAGTCGCGGACCACGGGCTTCGCGGCGGTCAAGGCCGGCGTCAGGTCCTTCTGGCCCGACCGGGTGGAGCGCATCACCGGGGTCTCGGTGGAGCAGCTGCAGACCACCGTTGAGGCGCTGACCGGCGCCGGCCGCGCGATGATCTTGACCGCCCGCGGGGCCGAGCAGCACAGCAACGGCACCGACACCGCCCAAGCGTTCATCAACCTCGCGCTGGCTCTCGGTCTGCCGGGTCGTCCCGGGTCCGGCTACGGGACCATCACGGGTCAAGGCAACGGCCAGGGCGCTCGCGAGCACGGGCAGAAGGCCGACCAGCTCCCGGGCTACCGCTCGCTGACCGACCCCGCCCACCGGTCCCACGTCGCCGGTGTGTGGGGCATCGACCCGGCCGAGCTGCCGAAGCCCGGGCTGTCGGCCTTCGAGATGCTCGACCGGATGGGCCGACCCGGCGGCGTCCGGGCCCTGCTCGTCCTTGCCTCCAACCTCGCCGTCTCGGCTCCCGACATCAACCGGGTCGTCGACCGGCTCAGGGCGCTCGACCTGCTGGTGGTCTCCGACATCTTCCTCTCCGAGACCGCCGAGCTCGCCGACGTCGTCCTGCCCACTGCGCAGTGGGCCGAGGAGGAAGGCACCATGACCAACCTCGAGGGCCGGGTGATCCGCCGCAGGCAGGCGCTCCCACCGCCGACCGGGGTGCACGACGACCTGACCGTGCTGAAGCTGCTCGCGGACCGGCTCGGCCGGGGCCGGTACTTCTCCGCCGACCCGGCCGTGGTCTACGCCGAGTTCCAACGAGCCAGTGCCGGTGGCGTGGCCGACTACTCCGGCATCAGCTGGGCCCGGATCGAGGCCGAGCAGGGTGTCTTCTGGCCGTGTCCGAGCACCCCGGACGGGGAACCGGACCACCCGGGGACACCCCGGCTGTTCACCGACTCCTTCCCCACGACCGATGGCCGGGCGAGCTTCCTCCCCGTCGAGTTCCGCAGCCCTGCCGAGACACCCGACCTGGACTACCCGTTCGTGCTCACCACCGGCCGGCTGATGGCGCAGTACCAGAGCGGCACCCAGACCCGACGAGTCCCCCACCTCGCCCAGCCCCAGCCCGAAGCGCACCTTCACCCCAGTCTGGCGCGCCGGCTCTCGATCGAGGCCGCCGACATCGTGGCCCTGCGGTCCCGCCGGGGTAGCGCCGCCTTCCGGGCCAAGGTGTCCGACGACATCCGGCCCGACACGATGTTCGTCCCCTTCCACTGGGGCGGGGCGTCGGCGGCGAACGCCCTGACCAACCCTGCGCTCGACCCGCGCTCCAAGATGCCGGCCTTCAAGGCCTGTGCGGTGAGCGCCGAGCGCATCGGCTCCCCCGACGACCTCCACCTGCTCACCACGGCCCCCGCCCACACCATCCACTCCGCAGCCACGCAACCGACGCT
>JBPCRP010000143.1:0-28467 GCA_050996715.1 Propionibacteriaceae bacterium | reverse complement strand
GCCGGCCGAGGTGGCGACAGCCCATGCGCTTCTGGCCGCGGAGCCACCAATGACGTCGCTGACGCACCCTTGGCGCACTGACGCACCTGTTCCTGCAGGTGCGTGGGTGCCGGAGGGGTGCGTGAGCACGGCGGTGCCGACCTGCGGCACCCTGGGGTTCAGCGGGCCGCGGTCCTGCGGTGGGGGGTCGACACCGAGACCGTCGTCCACCGCTCCCCGATGGCCGCTGCCTGCCGTCGGCACCCCGTCGATCCGAGGACGGCGGGACAGCTGAGGACTCCGCCTGCCCCGAGCCGACGGTCGTCCAGGGTGGTGGACAGCGGCCACCGGGTGCGGACCGCCAGCGAGCACGCCGGCCGGCCGCTCGCGGCGCTGAACGTGTAGCCCACGCAGGTCGGACCGTGCGACTCACACCCCCGGCGGCTCAGCCCGAACACGTGGCTGTCGTAGGCGAACGAGGTGATCCGCACCGTCACGCCCGCACGCAGGGCCGCCGAGGTGGTGTCCTTGACCGCCCAGTGCAGGTCCAGGCACTGCAGGCTCTGGGTGCGGTCGGCGTAGGTGCTGTGTCCGCCGATCGGGAGATTCGGCACCGAGATCGGGGCCAGCAGGGCGGGCGGGGCCGCAGTCGGACTAGGGCTGGGGCTGGGGTCGACCTGGCGGCCGGCAGGGGCCACCGACGTACGCGGGCTGAGGGCGGCGCACCCCGCCGCGAGCGCGACGACCAGCAGGATCAGGGCGACGGTGCGGACGACGCGTCCGGCGGCGGGGTGGACTGCCATGCCAGGAGGAGCCGTCGCGGGAGCGGCAGATACCCGCTCAGTCGGGCCGGCTCAACGGCGCTCTCAACGGCGCTCTCAACGGCGCTGGAGATGCGTCGGACGACCACCGCAGCCGCGGCCCGTGCCCTGGCCGACGACCATGGAGAAGACGATCGCGACGGCGATCAGCGACCAGTTCTGCAGCAGGATGCAGGCGAGGATGGTCAGCGGCCAGATGGCCGAAGCGACGGCGGGCGCGCCGTAGCGGACCCACGGTGCCGGCACGGCCGGGGTGGGAGCCACCGCTACGGCGGCCTGAGGCGAGGTCGCCGCGGCGGTCGGCCGGGGAAGGTCGACGAACAAGGGGTGCAGATCGTCCCGGGTGCGCGCCGCCAGCGCGGCGGCCATCCGCTCCTCGAACTCGTTGCGGTCCAGCCGGCCGGCGACGTGATGGTCCTGCAGCGCCGCGACGGCGGCGTCACGCTCCGCGTCACCGATGCGCTGCGGTACCGAACCTGATGCGTTCATGTCTCCAGTGTGCGCGCCGACCCCAGCGCGGCCAATGACACCTGTCACGCGAGGACCGCCGATGGTCGGGCCGAATCCCGGCCCCAGCTGCCCACGAAATCCGTCGACCGCGGGCCGGGTACCCGCGTACCGTCGTGGTGGCCCAGCTGCACCACGTGGCACGTGGTGTGCATCCAGGGTCGACGTGGCACTCTTGCCTCAGCCCTGGTGGTGTGGCTGAACGGTCCGAGGAGGCCGACATGTCTGAGGTTCTGGTGTTGAACGCCGGCTACGAGCCGCTGCACCGCGTCACCCTCCGGCATGCGATCGGCATGCTCGTCCGGCAGGTGGCGGTGATCGAGGAGCACGACGACGACGTGATGTTCGGCCCCTACCCCCGCCCACGCACGCTGCGGTTGGTCCGTTACGTCGTGATGCGGTGGGTCCACCGGGGCGTGCCGGCGTGCACCAAGAGCAACGTGCATGCCCGCGACGGGCACTGCGGGTATTGCGGTGGTCGGGCCGAGACGGTCGACCACGTGCTGCCGCGCTCCCGCGGTGGCGAGTCGAACTGGCTCAACCTGGTGGCGGCCTGCGGTCGCTGCAACCGACGCAAGGCCAACCGGACGCCCGAGGAGGCGGGGATGCCGCTGCGGGTGACGCCGTACGTGCCGTCGTTCGCGCGGCTGCACGCACCGCGGATGTAGGGCGCAGTCCGGCCCCGATTTCCGGCGCCGGCAGCACCCGGGCGGCAAACCGTCCGAGTGCTGCTACGCTGTCGGTGCAGGTTGATCTTCTGTGCCGTGAGCGGGCAGTCGACCACGACTCCCAGGAGGCACGACTTTCTGACGTAACGGGCACTCGCCCGGATCAGCGTCTCGCCACCAGACATGACGGCCCCGATGGTCGGATCGTCTCTTCGCGACCACAGGGATCATCTGCACGCCAGTACTACGCAACAAGGAGAAACACCATGGCACTCGGAACCGTCAAGTGGTTCAACGCCGAAAAGGGCTTCGGCTTCATCAGCCCCGACGACGGCGGCGCTGACGTCTTCGCTCACTTCTCGGCGATCGCGGCCACCGGCTTCCGCTCGCTCGAGGAGAACCAGCGCGTCGAGTTCGACGTCGAGCAGGGCAACAAGGGCCTCCAGGCCGCCAACATCCGCGCGGTCTGATCAGTTCGCTGATCGCCGCGTAGTTCCCCTCTCTGGGGGGCGCCGCACGTGTGAAACCAACGCACCGGCACCGGGCATAAAGCTCGGAGCCGGTGCGTTGGTCTCTGTAGTTGCAGTTTCAACTGTTGGTGCAGAGGAGCGGTCATGCAGTTCGGAGTCTTTTCCGTCGGAGACCTCACCCCCGACCCGACGAACGGACGCACCCCCAGCGAGGCCCAGCGGATCCAGGCGATGGTCGCCGTGGCTCTCAAGGCCGAAGAGGTCGGTCTGGACGTCTTCGCGACGGGTGAGCACCACAACCCCCCCTTCGTGACGTCGTCGCCGACGACCCTGCTCGGCTACATCGCCGCCCGCACCGAACGGCTCCAGCTGTCGACCTCGACGACGCTGATCACCACCAACGACCCGGTGAAGATCGCCGAGGACTACGCGATGCTGCAGCACCTCGCTGGCGGGCGGGTGGACCTGATGATGGGCCGCGGAAACACCGGCCCGGTCTACCCGTGGTTTGGGAAGGACATCCGCCAGGGCCTCGAGCTCGCGGTCGAGAACTACGACCTGCTGCGCCGGCTCTGGCGCGAGGACGTCGTGGACTGGGAGGGCGAGTTCCGGACGCCCCTCCAAGGGTTCACGGCGACCCCGCGCCCGCTGGACGGCATCCCGCCCTTCGTCTGGCACGGCTCGATCCGCAGCCCACAGATCGCCGAGCAGGCCGCGTACTACGGCGACGGCTTCTTCCACAACCACATCTTCTGGCCCAAGGAGCACACCGAGGCAATGGTGGGTTTCTACCGTCAGCGCTTCGAGCACTACGGCCACGGCTCCGCCGATCAGGCGATCGTCGGACTCGGCGGCCAGGTCTTCGTGCGGACCACCAGCCAAGCCGCGGTCCGGGAGTTCCGGCCGTACTTCGACAACGCGCCGGTCTACGGTCACGGCCCCTCGCTGGAGGAGTTCAGCACCGAGACCCCGCTGACCGTCGGCAGCCCCCAGCAGGTGATCGAGCGCACGCTCGGTTTCCGCGACTACGTCGGTGACTACCAGCGTCAGCTGTTCCTCATCGACCACGCGGGGTTGCCGCTGAAGACCGTGCTGGAGCAGCTCGACATCCTCGGCGAGCAGGTCGTCCCCGTGCTCCGCCGGGAGTTCGCCGCGCTCAAGCCAACGCACGTGCCGGACGCGCCGACCCACGCCAGCCTGCTGGTTGAGCGGGATGCCTCGATCGGGTCGGGACGGGAGCTGGTCGCGTGACCACCCGCACCCTGGCCGTGGTCAGCGCCGGCCTGAGCACGCCGTCCTCGACCCGGCTGCTGGCCGACCGTCTGAGTGAGGCCACCGTCGAGGCGCTGCGCGCGGTCGACGTGGACGCGACGGTCGAGGTCGTGGAGCTGCGGAACCACGCCCGCGGTCTCGCCGACCACCTGCTGACCGGTTTCGCCACCGCAGAGCTCCGGCAGGCGATCGATACGGTCAGCGGAGCCGACGGCGTGATCGCGGTGTCGCCGATCTTCGCGGCGTCCTACTCCGGGTTGTTCAAGACCTTCGTCGACGTGCTCGACCCCCAGGCCCTCGACGGGACCCCGGTGCTGATCGGTGCCACCGCGGGGACGGCCCGGCACTCCCTGGCGCTGGAGCACGCGATGCGGCCGCTCTTCGTCTACCTGCACGCCACGGTGGTGCCGACGGCCGTGTTCGCCGCCTCCGAGGACTGGGCCGCCGGTGGGGTGCACGCGCTGTCGGCTCGCGTCACCCGGGCCGCGGGTGAGCTCGCCGACCTCGTTGCCGGACGGCCCGCCGAGATCCGGCCCCCGACGGGACTGCCGTCGTTTCATGACCTGCTCCGCCGCCGCTGAACGGGCCCTGAACGGGCTCGGCCGCCATTCGGTACCTTGACGTCGAGGGACCTCCGCACGCGAGGGCCCCACGCAACTTGTCGACCACTGGAGGCTGCCGAGCCATGGCCACGATCATCTACACCCGTACCGACGAGGCGCCGCTGCTGGCGACGTACTCCTTCCTGCCGATCATCCAGGCGTTCGCCTCGACGGCAGGCGTCGAGGTGGAGACCCGGGACATCTCGCTGGCCGGCCGGATCATCGCCCAGTTCCCCGACCGGTTGACCCCCGAGCAGCGGCAGGACGACGCGCTCGCCGAGCTCGGCCAGCTGGCGAAGACGCCCGAGGCCAACATCATCAAGCTCCCGAACGTCTCCGCGTCGATGCCCCAGCTTAAGGCGGCGATCGCCGAGCTGCAGACGCAGGGCTACGACCTACCCGACTACCCAGACGAGTCGACGTCGGCGGAGGACCAGGCGGTCCGCGCCGCGTACGCCAAGGTGATGGGCAGTGCGGTCAACCCGGTGCTCCGGGAGGGCAACTCCGACCGTCGGGCCCCGCTGTCGGTCAAGAACTACGCCCGGAAGCACCCGCACCGGATGGGTGCGTGGACCCCGGAGTCGAAGACAAACGTCGCCCACATGACCGCCGACGACTTCCGGGCCAACGAGAAGTCGGTCGTGCTGCCCGCCGACGCCACCTTCACGGTGACCCTGATCGGCGACGACGGCAGCACCACGGTGCTCAAGGAGGCGATTCCGGTGCTGGCCGGCGAGGTCGTTGACGCCACCGTGCTGCGGGTCGGCCCGCTGCGCGAGTTTCTCGCTGCCCAGATCGCCAGGGCGAAGGCCGAGGACGTGCTCTTCTCCGCCCACCTCAAGGCGACCATGATGAAGGTCTCCGACCCGATCATCTTCGGCCACGTCGTCCGCGCCTTCTTCCCCGACGTGTTCGCCCGCTACGGCGAGGACCTCGCGGCCGCGGGTCTCAGCCCGAACAACGGTCTCGGCGGTATCTACGCCGGGCTCGAGGGGCTGTCGAACGGTGCCGAGATCAAGGCAGCCTTCGACCAGGGGTTGGCCGACGGACCCGCAATCGCCATGGTCGACTCCGACCGCGGCATCACCAACCTGCACGTGCCGAGTGACATCATCGTGGACGCGTCCATGCCGGCCATGATCAGGACCTCGGGACACATGTGGGGCCCCGACGGGGGTGAGGCCGACACCTTGGCCGTGATCCCCGACAGCAGCTACGCCGACGTCTACCAGGTCGTGATCGACGACTGCCGAGCGCACGGCGCCTACGACCCGGCGACCATGGGCTCGGTCCCCAACGTCGGGCTGATGGCCCAGGCCGCCGAGGAGTACGGCAGCCACGACAAGACCTTCGAGATCCCCACCACCGGCACGGTGCGGGTGACCGACGACGCCGGTACGACCGTGATCGAGCACGCGGTCTCGGCCGGCGACATCTGGCGGGCCTGCCAGACCAAGGACGTCCCGATCCGCGACTGGGTCAAGCTGGCGGTGACGCGGGCCCGGGCCACGGGCACCCCGACGGTGTTCTGGCTCGACGAGACCCGGAGCCACGACGCCGTGCTGATCGACAAGGTGCGCACCTACCTGGCCGATCACGACACCGAGGGTCTGGACATCTCGATCATGGCGCCGGCCGAGGCCACCGCGTTCTCCCTCGAGCGGATCCGCCGCGGGGAGGACACGATCTCGGTGACGGGCAACGTGCTCCGCGACTACCTCACCGACCTGTTCCCGATCCTCGAGCTCGGCACCTCGGCCAAGATGCTCTCGGTCGTCCCGCTGATCAACGGCGGCGGGCTGTTCGAGACCGGAGCGGGCGGCTCTGCGCCCAAGCACGTGCAGCAGCTGGTGAAGGAGAACTACCTGCGCTGGGACAGCCTGGGGGAGTTCCTGGCCCTGGCGGTGAGCTTCGAACACCTGGCGCAGTCCACCGGCAACGCCCGGGCGCAGATCCTGGCCGACACCCTCGACCGGGCGACCGGGACCTTTCTGGACGAGAACCGGTCACCGGCGCGCAAGGTCGGATCGATCGACAACCGCGGCAGCCACTACTATCTCGCGCTCTACTGGGCCCAGGAGCTGGTGGCGCAGACCGAGGACGCTGCGTTGGCCACGGCCTTCGGCCCGGTGGCCGAGGCACTGGGAAGTCAGGAGGAGACCATCACCTCCGAGCTGATCGCGGTCCAGGGCTCGCCGGCCGATATCGGCGGCTACTACCGACCCGACGACGCGTTGGCGTCGGCCGTGATGCGGCCGTCGGCGACACTCAACGAGGCCCTGGCGCTGCTCTGATCGGCGTCGGTCGCCCTTCGCGACATGACCACAGCTCGCCGCAAGGGGCCCGGAACGAGCGGCTCTTGTCGATTCGTGGTCAGCTGACGAAGAACCGGGTGGGCAGACTGTTGCCATGAGTGAGTTGCGGGACTACGAGGAATGGCATCGCGCCTACGACGTCCCCGGGTCGGACTTGACCTGGCGGCTGCGCTTGGTGCAGGACTATCTGCGGACCGCGCTGGACGAGCGTTCAGGCCCGCTGCGCGTGCTCAGTGTCTGCTCCGGCGACGGCCGCGACCTGGTCGAGGTGCTCGCCGACCGAGGCGACGCCGAGCGCGTGACGGCGACCCTGCTGGAGTTGCACCCCACCATCGCCCAGCACGCCCGCGATCGAGCCGAGAACGTCGGGTTGACCGGGATCGAGGTGCGCACCGTCGACGCCGGCGACACTGACAGCTACCGCGACGCTCTACCGGCCGATGTGGTGCTGCTCGTCGGCATCTTCGGCAACATCACCGACGCGGACGTGCAGGCGACGATCATGGCCGCGCCGTCCCTGTGCGCTCCGGGAGCCACGCTGCTCTGGTCGCGCGGGCGGCACGAGAACGACCGCAACGACCTGGTGCGCGGCTGGTTCGCCGAGGCGGGGTTCGTCGAGCTCGACTACGCCACCCGCGAGGAGGGCAGTCGGCCCGCGCTGGGAGCGATGCGGTACGACGGCGAGCCCGTCCCCTGCGAGCCCGGTCGGCGACTGTTCACCTTCGTCCGCTGACCACAGGTCGGCTGACCGAACCAGGATTCGGGTGAATTGGGCGGTGCTGCCGGTCCCGTGTCGCCAGGACGTGAGCAATTCGCCAGGTCGCCGACATCGCGTCGGCCGCCGAGACTTCGGCACTGTCCCGATCAGCTACATCAGCGCATCACGCTGAGTCCCTGACCCGTCAAGGCTCGAGGGTGACAGCGAGCGGTGCAGAAAGTCCAGGATCGTCGAGATCAAAGCTCGTTGGGAGCTGCGGAGCCGGTACTCGTGACCTTCGCCCGGCAGCTCGAGATACTCCACCGGCCGGTCCCGGGACTCGAGCTCGGCGACGATCTGCCGGGCCTCGTTGATCGGCACGTTGGTGTCGTGCTCACCGTGCACCACCAGCAGCGGGACCGTGATCAGGTCCGCGTCCTTCAACGGGGACAGGTCCTCCAGCAGACTCCGATCATGGTCGGGGTGGCCGTACTTCGACACCGCCGCCTCGGCGATCCACGGCTCGGTGTCGCGGTAGAAGGTCAGCAGGTCCGACATCCCGCAGATGTCGATGCCCGCGGCGAACAGGTGCGGGAACCGGGTCAGTGCGACCAGGGTGAGGTAACCGCCGTACGAGCGTCCCGAGATCGCGACCCGGCCCGAGTCCGCGATGCCACGCTCGATGAGAATGCGCACGCAGGACGCGACGTCGGTGATGCTCTGGTAGCGCCCGTTGCGGTCGTCGGCGTGGGCGAACACCCGACCGAACCCCGTGGAGCCGCGCACGTTTGGGGCGAAGACGGTGATGCCCGAGGCCGCCACCGCCTGGTGCTGGGCGCTGAAGTGCGGCCGCTCCTGGCTTTCGGGTCCACCGTGGAAGAACAGCAGCACCGGACCGGGTCCGGCGACCCCCGGGGCCCGGTAGAGCCAGCCGGTCAGGGGCAGCCCGTCGTGAGCCACGAAGGACTCCAGCGTCGGCTCGATCAGGTCGGGCGGGACGTCGCTGGCCACCTCGACCGGCACCCAGACCATGCCCGGCAGCTCGAGCCGCCAGATCCGCGACGGGGTGTGCGGACCCTCGACGCTGAGCACCGCCGACCGACCGTTGCGGGCCAGCACACAGCCGGTGATCACCCCACCCGGTACGTCGGGCACCTCGGTCCTGATCTCGGCGACGATGTCGTACAGCTCGAGCACACTGCGTCCGTCCACGTTCCAGACCAGCGTCAGCAGCTGGCCGGCGTCGTCGGCATCGATCCGCTCGAGGTCCCCGTCGTCGCGGGCGGCGAGGACGCCCACGTCACTGCGGACCCCCTCGGCCCCCAGGTCGACGGCGGCCAACGACGGTCGGGGCAGGCCGGCGTCGGTGATCATGAACGCGGTCAGCAGATCAGGGCCTGGAGTCGACGACGGATCGGCCCAGCGGGTCGGCCGGAACAGCGCGAACTCCGTGGAACCGATGTACTGGTAGGGAAGTAGCGGAAAGTCCTGGTTGCCGTCGCGGTTCAGGGTCACGCAGTGGTGGGCCCCGCGCCGCCCACCGCGCAGCAGTGCGAAGCGGTTGTCGGCGGACAGGTCGAGCACCTCGACCAGGCCGCCGGCGGCGATCCGCTCGCGTTCGCCGGTCGCCGGGTCGACCAGGTCGCAGCGGCTCGTGGCGCTGATCCCGGCTCGCGGCAGCGAGACCACGAGCTGGTGGCCGGACCGCGACCAGGGCCCCAGGCCGGCGTGCTCATAGGAGCTGCCAGCGACCCGACGCAGACCCGTGCCGTCGGGCTGCACCACCCACACGTGGGTCCGGACGCCGCCGTCGGGAGCGACCGTGCACGCCAGCCACTCCCCGTCGGCCGACCAGGCGACCGAGGTGACGGGATCGTCGGACACCGAGACGACCTCGGCCGCGGTCGTCTGGCGACCTGCCGAGCCGTCGGTCGACGACACGAGCGCGCAGATCCAGATCTCGGGCCTGCCCCGCCGGTCGCTGATGAACGCGATCTTGCGGCCGTCGGCGGAGAGCGTCGGGGCCCAGCTGCCCCAGGATCCCACTAGGGCGTCGACCAGCGCGTCGGGAGCGGGCGACAGGGTCAGTTCCGGTCGCACCTCAGTCGATGCCGTTGGTCTGCAACCACATCTCCAGCAGGGCCAGCTGCCAGAGGGCGTTGGAACCGAGGGTGGTCCGGGTGGTGTTCGGGTCGGCGAGCAGGGTGTTCACGGTGTCGGTTCGGAACAGGCCCCGCCGTCGGGCGGCCGGGTCGCCGAGCGCGTCGCGGACCCGATCGAGGAAGCGGCCCTCGAGCTGGCGGATGGCCGGCACCGGGAAGCTGCCCTTGGTCCGGTCGATCACCGCGTCCGGCACGATTCCCCGGCTGCCGCGCTTGAGCACGCCCTTGCCACCGTCAGCCAGCTTGAGCTCCGGCGGGATGCGGCCCGCCAGCTCGACGAAGTCGTGATCCAGGAACGGGACCCGGGCCTCCAGACCCCAGGCCATCGTCATGTTGTCGACCCGCTTCACCGGGTCGTCGACGAGCATGATCGTGGTGTCGTTACGCAGCGCCGCGTCGACGCTGGTGAGGGCGCCGGGGCGGGCGAACTGCTCGGTGATGAACGCCAACGGCGCGTCGTCGGGGATCAGCCAGTCGGGGTTCAGCACCTGGCGCAGGGCGGCATCGCGGCGGTCGAAGAAGACGTTGGCGTACGCCTCCACCGCACCCGCGCGTGGCACCCCGTCCAGCGGCGGGTACCAGTCGTAACCGCCCAGCACCTCGTCGGATCCCTGTCCGGACTGGACGACCTTGACCTCGCGGCTGACTTCCTCGCTGAGCAGGTAGAACGCGACGCAGTCGTGGCTGACCATCGGCTCGCTCATCGCCGCGATGGCCGAGTCGATCGCCGGCAGCAGCCGGTCGCTGTCGATCATGATCTGGTGATGATTCGTCTGGAAGTGGTCGGCCATCAGGTCGGAGTAGAAGAACTCGTCCCCGGACTCGCCACCCGCGGACTCGAAGCCGATGCTGAAGGTCATCAGGTTCTGCTGCCCGGCCTCGGCCAGCAGGGCCACGACGATCGAGGAGTCGATGCCCCCCGAGAGCAGCACCCCGACCGGTACGTCGGCGACCATCCGCCGCTTGACCGCGGTCCGCAGGCTGTCGATCAGCATCTCCTGCCACTCACCGGTCGATCGGGTGAGCTCCGACCCGGTCCGGCTGAACTCCGGGGTCCAGTAGACGGTGTCGCTGAACTGCCCGTCGGGTTCGATCACCCGGACGGTGGCGGGTGGCAGCTTCTTGATGCCGTTCAGGATCGTCCGCGGCGCGGGGACCACGGAGTGGAAGGTCAGGTAGTAAGACAGCGCGGTGCGGTCGATCGAGGTGTCGGTACCGCCCGCGGCCAGCAGCGAGGGCAACGTGGAGGCGAACCGCAGCCGGTCGACCGTATGGTCGAGATAGAGCGGTTTGATCCCCAGCCGGTCGCGGCCCAGAACGAGACGACCGGTCCTGATCTCGTGGATTGCGAAGGCGAACATGCCGGTGAAGTGGTCGACGCAGTCGGTTCCCCAGGCGGCGTAGGCCTTGAGCAGCACCTCGGTGTCGGAGTGGCCGAAGAAGCGATAGCCCTGACCCCGGAGCTCGGCCAGCAGCTCGGGATAGTTGTACAGGCAGCCGTTGAAGACCACGGCCAGTCCCAGGTCGGAGTCGATCATGGGCTGTGACCCCGTCGTGCTCAGGTCGATGATCTTGAGCCGACGGTGGGCCAGCGCCACCGGTCCGGAGCTCCACATCCCGTCGCCGTCTGGACCGCGCCTGGCCAGGACATCGCAGCAGCGGACGAGGGCCGCCACGTCGGCCCGCTGCCCGTCGAAGCGGAGCTCACCGGTCAGTCCGCACATCAGCGCGTCTCCTTCTGCTGGTCGATGGCCGCCCGGTCGGCGCTGGCGAGGTCGTCACCTGTCCCGTCGGACAGGATCCAGGTGTCCTTGGCCCCACCCCCGCGCGAGGAGTTGACCACCATGCTGCCCGACGGCGCGACCCGGGTCAGCGCCAGGTCGGCTACCTGGGCTTGGCGTTCAGCCGTCCCGGTCAGGTAGACGAAGGCGCGCAGATCGACGTGGCGGGGCAGCAGGGTGTCGCCGTCGATGGTCGGGTGGGTGGAGAGGTTGACCGTCTCCTGGGCGATCCAGCGGTGGGGATCGGCGATGATCTCCTGGCGCCGGGTCTCCAGTGCGTGCCCGTCGGCCAGCGGGCCGATCAGCACCCCACCGCCGCCGTACCCGTCGACGGGCTTGGTGACCAGCTGGTCGAGCCGAGCCAGCACCGCCCGGCGCTCGTCGGCGTCCAGGCACCGATAGGTCGGTACGGCGTCCAGCAGCGGGCGCTCGCCGAGGTAGTAGGCGATCAGCTCGGGCACGTAGCAGTACATGGACTTGTCGTCGGCGACGCCGTTGCCGGGGGCGTTGGCCAGCTTGACCGAACCGCGGGCGGCGGCGTGCATGATCTGAGCCCCGACCGGCCGACCGGATTCGTCGACGAGGTCACCCAGCTCGACGTCGAGGCGGAGATAGAGCACATCGACCCGGCGGCCCTGCACGGTGACGAACGGCCCGCGGACGTCGAGGTCGTGCGGTTGGGCCAGCAGGAAGCCGGCTCGCTCGGCCAGCAGTCGGTGCTCGAACCAGGCGGAGTTGCCGACGCCGTCGGACAGCAGGGCAATCACCGGGTTCTCGACGTCGCTCAACGCCTGCATCGTCCGACGCAGCACCGCCGGTGCGGTGTGGCTCGGCAGCAGCCCGTGGGGCCGGGGGAGGTCGGGCATCACGGCGTCCATGAGCTGCCGGGCGGCCAACGCGAAGCCGGCGCCCGACGGCACCCGGGCGTTGTCCTCGAGCACCTTCCAGCCGGTGTTGTCGTCACGCACCAGGTCGAAGCCGAGCACGACCGCGCGCACGGACCCCCGGGGGAGCTGCCGAGCTTCGTCCCGCCACCCGGGGGAGTCCTGCACGACCTCCCGGGGCACCACGCCGTCGCGCACGACCTCGCCCGGGCCGTAGACGTCCTGCAGGAACATCTCGAGCACCCGAGCTCGCTGGATGAGCCCGTGACGGAGACCTCGCCACTCGTGGGCAGGGATCAGCCGCGGGATCAGGTCGACCTGGAACGGGCGTTGCTGACGCTCGACCCCGAAGGTCATCCCGGCTCCGGTCAACCAGCGGTCACGCTCGTCCAGCCGGTCGGGCAGCGTCGGGCCGATCTCGCGCACGGCGTCGATCACCTGGGTGTAGAGCGGACGGACCGCCGAGGAGGGCGCGTACGCCTCATCGGCGTTGGAGCGCGGATAGCTCGTCTTCGTCGGCAGAGCCGCCGCCTGCGGGTGCTCGTCCTGGGTCTCGGCGACCACCTGGAGCACCACGTCGGCGAGTCGGCCGCGTTCGCTGAACGCCGATCGCTGCCGGTCGGCGGAGGCGCCGCGGGACAACAGCATCTCGAGCAAGGTGCTGCACTCCTCCCAGTCGCCGCTGTCCTCCAGCTGCCGACGGTGCCGATGCACCAGGTCACCGATCACGTCGGGAGCGGGCCGGGGCTCGGGCCGGATGCTGGCGTCCAGCAGATGGCCGGTGACCCCGCTCCGGGCCGCCCGCCAGGCTGCGGCCCGGTGCACCGGCTGCGCACGGGGCTTGAACTCCTCGTCGCGTTCCGCGGCCTGCATCGCTGCGGTCACCATGGCCCGGAAGAGGCCGGCGATCAGCATGGCGTCGTCGACCAGCGGGCAGGCGTCGCAGATCCGCAGCTCGATCGTGGGGACGTGGGCGGAAGGTCGCAGGTCGAAGTAGGCCATCTTGGCGTCGGTGATCACCCCGGACCGCAGGAGGTCCGACAGCAGCTCGTCGTACTCGGCGGCCGAGGTCATCGGCCCGGCCAACCCAGCGGTGGGCCAGCGCTGCCAGATCATCGAGCGGATGCTGGCGTAGCCCGTGTCGGAGCCGTGCCAGAACGGCGAACTCCCCGAGATCGCCAGCAGGGTGGGGATGTCGGGGGTGATGCGTTGGATGACCCGGATGGCGAGGTCACGATCGGCGACCCCGATGTGGAACTGGGTGCCGCAGATCAGCTGCTCGTCGACCAGCAGCCGGTAGTCCTCCTGCATCCGGGCGAACCGGCCCGTGCTGGTCAGCTCGAAGTCGGCGGCGCCGGTCATGGGGGCGGTGCCGACCGCGGCGATGCCGACCCCTTCGGCGCCGGCCACCGAGACCAGCTCGCGGCGCCGCCGCAGGATGTCGGCGCGCAGGCCCGCCAGGCTGTCCACCACGGCCGTGTTGGACTCCACGGTGGTTCGCTGGAGCTCAGAGGAGAAGTGCTCGCTCGGCAGCTTGGCGAGCAGGGCGGGAGCCCGTCCGGCCAGCCGGAAGGTCGTCAGGTCGATGAGGTGCAGCTCTTCCTCGACCCCCAGCGTGAGCGCAGCCATTCCTGGATCGTAGAACCGGCGGGTTACGCGGGGATGTCGTAACACGGGGGGTGCCGTTGTCAGTCGGCGGCCAGCCGGGAATGCTGCGGATATGACCGCGACCCGTCCGCACCCGGCCAGTTCGGCCCACCCCACCGGCTACCGGGACGTGCCGATCGGCGACTACGGCTTTCTGAGCGACGGCGAGGTGACGGCACTGGTGGCCCCGGGCGGGTCGATCGACTGGATGTGCGTCCCGCGTTTCGATGCCCCGAGCGCCTTCGGCAAGCTGTTGGGTCGCTACGCCGGCTCGTTCCGGGTCGGGCCGGCCGACGCCGCCGTACCCGCCGCCCGCCGCTACCTCCCCGGCACGATGATTCTGGAGACGAGCTGGGGCACCGCCACCGGCTGGATCATCGTCCGCGACGCTCTGCTGGTCGGACCCTGGCACCACGACGACGACCGGTCGCGAACCTATCGCCGTACCCCCACCGACTACGAGGCCGAGCACATCTTGCTGCGGACGATCCGCTGCGTCTCCGGTGAGGTGCAGACCATCGTGGAGTGCGAGCCGGTGCTCGACTACGGCCGCCAGGACGTCTCCTGGCGGCACACCGGCGCGGGGTACGAGCAGGCCGAGGCGACCGCCGAGGGGCAGGAGCCGGCCCTCACCCTCACCTCCGACATGCGGATCGGGTTCGAGGGGGGCCAGGCAAGTAGCCGGACCCTGCTCAAGGAGGGCGACGAGCGCTTCGTCGCCCTGTCGTGGAACGGGGCCCCGCCGCCGGCCGATTACGCCGCGGCCTACCGCAAGCAGGTCTGGACCGCTCACCACTGGCAGCACTGGCTGGCCCGCGGAGATTTTCCCGACCACCCGTGGCGAAGCTATCTGCAACGCAGTGCGCTCACCCTGAAGGGCTTGACCTACGCGCCGACGGGGGCGATCTCGGCGGCCGCCACCACCTCGCTGCCCGAGACGCTCGGCGGCGCCCGCAACTACGACTACCGCTTCACCTGGATCCGCGACGCCACGTTCGCGCTCTGGGGGCTCTACTCGCTGGGCTTCGACTGGGAGGCGCTGGACTTCTTCGCCTTCATCGCCGACATCGCCGGCAAGGAGGACCGCCTGCAGATCATGTACGGCATCGGCGGCGAGCGCGACCTCACCGAGGTGGAGCTCGACCACCTCTCGGGGTACGCCGACTCCCGGCCGGTGCGGATCGGCAACGCCGCCTTCGACCAGCAGCAACACGACGTGTGGGGAGCACTGCTCGACTCGGTCTACCTGCACGCTCGAGCCGTGAACCACCTCGACAACCGGGTCTGGCCGATCCTGGTGGTCCAGGTCGGTCAGGCCCTGAAGCACTGGCGTGAACCCGACGCCGGCATCTGGGAGGTCCGAGGTCAGCTGCAGCACTTCACCTCGTCCAAGATCATGTGCTGGGTAGCTGTCGACCGGGGGGCGCGGTTGGCCGCGATCTACGGCGAGGAGGGCAAGGCGGCCGAATGGAGCGCGGCCGCCGACGAGATCAAGGCCGACATCCTCGAGCACGGAGTGGACGAACGCGGCGTGCTGACCCAGCACTACGACACCTCCGCGTTGGACGCTTCCTTGTTGCTGGCCCCGCTGCTGCGCTTCCTGCCCGCCGCCGATCCGCGAATCCGGGCCACCGTGCTGGCCATCGCCGACGAGCTGACCGTCGACGGTCTGGTGCTGCGCTACAGGATCGAGGAGACCGACGACGGTTTCGACGGTGAGGAGGGCACCTTCACCATCTGCTCGTTCTGGTTGGTCTCGGCGCTGTGTGAGATCGGTGAGCACAAGCGGGCCCGCAAGCTCTGCGCCAAGCTGCTCTCCTTCGCCGGCCCGCTGGAGCTCTACGGCGAGGAGATCGACCCGCACACCGGGCAGCACCTGGGCAATTTCCCGCAGGCCTTCACCCACCTGGCCCTGATCAACGCCGTGCAGCACGTGATCAAGCTCGAGGAGCGCCAGCCGCACTGAGCCGGCGCGCGACGCCACGGGTACCGGTGGGATCTGACGCCCACCGCATCGTCGAAGAAGGATCTTGCCGAGTCTTGACCCGGGGTCGAAACGTTGCCTAGGGTGCCGACCAAGATCAAGATCAACACCCGGGGGCATGGATGAAGAAGTTGTCGGCGGTGCTGGCGGCGGTGGGTCTGGTGCTGGGGGGCGCCACGCTCACCGGATGCGCAGGGGGACCGGCCGTCGAGTGCGGTGGCAAGGCGAACAACGTGCACCACTCTTCGGGAACCTCGTCGAGCATGGACGGCAAGGTCACCGGATCGTGCACGGCAGCTGTGTCGATCAACGGTTACGTGGAGATTCAGCAGAAGACGTCGAGGGGCTGGGTGTCGATCAAACGCACCAGCTTCAGTCTTGTCTCCACGCCGAACAAGAAGTTCACCCGGATGGCCGCGACCAAGTGCCGCAAGGGCACGTTCCGGCTCCACTCCCACGTCGTGGGCACCTACAAGGGCCAGAGCCAGACTCGCAACAGCACCTCAGGACAGACCAAGAACCCATGTGTTTGATCGACTGATCGCGTCCGCACCAGCCGTCGGTCGACCTCGAGGCGGTGGCTCGCCTGCCGGCGCGATCACCGCGGTGGGCGTGGCTCTCGGCGCGCTGGCCACGGTGGCGTTGCCGACCGTTCCCGTGACCTTAGCCGTGCCGGTCGGAGTTGCCGGGCTCGTGACGCCGTGGCTGAGCTGGGTGGGCCCGGCCGGCGTCGTGGGGTCTGACTGCCGTCACCGTTGGGCCGCGACCCTCCTCAGCGCCGCGGTCGCCGGAGCACTGATGCAGCGACTGACCGGCCTCTCATGGCAGGCGCTTCCCGGTCTCGTCGCGGTCACCGCCGTCGTTGTCGTCGGCGTGCGGTCGTCCGGCGTGCGGTCGCCCAGCGTGCGGTCGCCCAGCGTGGGCCGGTGGGTGCGGCGGGCTGTGCCCCGCGATCGGCCCTCCGTCGCCCTGGCCGCGGTCTTGGCCCCGGTGGCGTGCATCCTGGTCGCCTGGCAGCTGGATCGTGACGGCTCGCTCGTCTTTCTCCGGTTGAGCTTCCCGGTGATCGTGCTCGGTGCGCTCGCGAACGCGGCGTTCGAGGAGCTCCTGTGGCGTGGTGCAGCGCTGCGACTGCTGCTGCGGGCCGGTTGCCCCCGCGGCGTGGCGGTGTTCGTCCAGGCGGTTTCGTTCGGTCTCGCCCATCTCGTGCAGGGGTTTCCGTCCGGGCTGGTCGGGGCCCTGCTCGCCACGCTCTTCGGTGCCGCCCAGGCCGTCCTGGTGCTGCGCACTCGTTCGCTGGTGCTGGCGGTGCTGGTGCATACGGCAGTCGACCTTACGATCTTTGTGAACCTGTTCCACTAGGAGGTGCGTTGAGCACATCGCTGCCCCGATCCCGGACCGCTGTCACGACGGTCGCCGATCTTCTGGGCGACTGGCCGTCCTGCTACCGGGTGCTGCACCCGGCGTACCGCGTCGACGGCGACGAGGTACGCCCGACGCGGTGGTCCGAGATCGCCGACGAAAGTGGGGTGACGGTCGACCTGGCCGACGCGGACTGGTACGCGGTCGGCGGGCAGCGGTTGCACACCGGACCTGTCGGCCCGGTGCTCGAACCCGAGGTGGGGCCGGTCGCGGGTGTGCTCGGCCCGCTCGTCAGCCTGCTGGCGGCGGTGGCCGGGACCGGGCAGGTGACGGTGGCCGAGTGGACCGGTTACGGCAGCGTCGAGCCGGGCCGGCTCCTGGTGGGGGCGACCCGGCAGCCGGACCTGGTCGTCGGCTCCGAGGTTCACTCGGTCTGGCGGATGTCCGTCGCCACGGCGTCGGGCCTGATCGCTGGGGGAAGCGACGTGCACACCATGGGGAGCCACGGCGTGCTGGCCAACGTCATCAGTGACGTCACCGGAGCCTGGTCGATCCGAGCGGACGGCGACCTGGCGAGCACGTACGTGGGGAGCCGACTCGTGCTGACCGACTGGCCGGCAGAGCTCGAGTGGGTTGCGGTGAGATCCGACGCGCGGGTGAGCTGAGGCCACGGCAGCCGAACCTCGGACACCTGCTCGTCGATGTCGAGAGCGGGCGTAGCGTATTCCGAGATATGAGATCAATGTATCACCTGTCGAGACACGACGGGTCAGCCTCCGCGAGCGGCATCCGACGCTGGACCATGCTCGCGGTGAGCATGATCAGCCAGGCCAGCAGCGCGTTCTTCTACCACGGGGTGGCGTTCCTCATCCCCACGCTGCAGAGCGAACGCGGGCTCACCCTCGTGCAGGCGGGCACCGTGGCCGCGATGCCGATCATCGGGGTGATGCTGACTCTGATCGCGTGGGGACTGGCGGCCGACCGGTTCGGTGAGCGCACGGTCCTCGTTGCCGGCCTCATCCTGACCGCCCTCGCCGCCGCCGGTGCCGCCACCTCCCACGGACTCGTGACGTTGTCGATCTTCCTCGTCCTGGGCGGCATGGCCGGGGCGAGCACGGCCGCCGCCAGCGGTCGGGTCGTTGTCGGCTGGTTCCCCCGCCGCCAGCGCGGGTTGGCGATGGGGATCCGGCAGATGGCCCAGCCGCTCGGCGTCGGTGCCGCGGCGCTCGCGATCTCCGGCTTCGCCCAGGCGTACGGCGTCGCGCCTGCCCTGTGGTTGCCGGCGGCCCTGTCGGCGTCGGCGGCGGTCCTCTGCGCGTTCGTGATCATCGATCCGGTGCGGCCGACCCGAGCCCAGGCCGCCGAGACCGGGCAGTTGGCGAACCCGTACCGGCAGAGCGCGTTCCTGTGGCGCGTGCACCTGGTCTCGGTGCTCCTGGTCGTCCCGCAGTTCACGGTGTGGACCTACGCGCTGGTCTGGCTGATCAGCGACCGTGGTTGGTCGGCCACGGGGGCCGGCGGCCTGGTCGCCGCCACGCAGCTGCTCGGTGCTCTCGGCCGGATCGCTGCCGGGGTGCTCTCGGACCGGGTCGGCAGCCGGATGCGTCCCCTGCGTTGGGTGGCCGTGGCCGCCGCTCTCACCATGGCTGCGCTCGCCGTCACCGACCGGCTCGACTGGTCGGCAGCAGTGGTGATCATGGTCGTCGCCTCGGTGGTGACGGTGGCCGACAACGGGCTCGCGTTCACCTCCATCGCCGAGGTGGCGGGGCCGTACTGGTCGGGGCGGGCCCTCGGCACCCAGAACACCGCTCAGTTCCTGACCGCGTCGGTCGTGCCGCCGGCCGTGGGCGCGTTGATCACGGTCGTCGGCTTCCCGCTCGCCTTCGCGGTGGTCGCCCTGTGCCCGGTGGTCGCCGCACCCCTGGTCCCGGTGCGGGACGAGCGCGTCAGCGCCTGACCCGCTGCTGAGGGTTCCCACCGTCCCCTTCGCACTCCCTGGTCGATCCCGCACGAGCACGTGGGCATGCGAAGTGGGTCCACGGTGTGCGAAGTGGTGGGGGTGGGTCGGGGTCGCGACACCGGGAGTCAGCCCTAGGCTGCCTGGATGAGCAGGGTCGCAGTCGTCACCGGTGGCGGGAGCGGGATCGGCGCGGGAGTTGCGCTGGCCCTGGCCCGGGACGGTTGGCAGGTGATGATCGCCGGTCGTCGGGAAGAGCCGCTCGCGGCGACCGCGGCCAGCGAACCGGGTCTCGGACTGGCGTACCAGCTCACCGACGTCACCCGAGAGCCCCAGGTCCGGCACCTGTTCGACGTCACTCTGGAGCGCTTCGACCGGGTCGACCTGCTCGTCAACAACGCGGGGACCGGCGCGCCGGCGCGCGACATCGACGAGATCTCCTTGGCGGAGTGGCAGCAGGTCGTCGACGTCAACCTGACCGGGATGTTCCTGTGCGCCCGGGAGGCGTTCCGGGTGATGCGGCACCAGGATCCGCAGGGCGGCCGGATCATCAACAACGGGTCGATCTCCGCCCACGCGCCCCGGCCCAAGTCCGTCGCCTACACCGCGACCAAGCACGCGGTGAGCGGGCTGACCAAGTCGCTGTCGCTGGACGGTCGGGCCTACGGCATCTCCTGCGGCCAGATCGACATCGGCAACGCGGCCACCGACCTGGTGGCGGCGATGGTGAGCGGCACGCGGCAAGCCGACGGCAGCACCAAGACAGAACCCATGATGGACGTCGCCGACGTGGGGCGGGCCGTGGTCTACATGGCCGGGCTGCCGCCTGCGGCGACGGTGCTCTCGATGACGGTGCTGGCCACCACCATGCCGTTCGTCGGCCGCGGCTGAGGCGTCAGCGACCGACCCGGTCGATCAGCGCCATCGCGTCGTAGGGCGAGCGGACCTTGGCGTCGTTGTCGAAGTAGCAGAACACGTCGCCCTGCGCCGACCACGTCGTGATCTTGGTGGCCCAGGCGTCGAGCGCGGTGTCGTCGTACCCACTGACGTAGAGCTCGTCGGCGCCGTGCAGCCGGAGGTAGCCGAAGTCGGTGGTCAGTTCCTCGATCTGCGGCCACGTGCCGGCGGTGTCGGCGATCACCAGGGCGATGTCGTGATCATGGAGCAAGGTGAGCAGGCTCGGGTCGCGGAAGCTCTCGTGGCGCACCTCCAGCGCATGCCGGATCCGACGCTGCGGCACCGGCGTCTCGAGGCGCACCCGGTCCTCGGCCAACCGGCCGTCCCGGCGGCCGGCGAGCTCGAGCGCCTCCGCCTGGGTCCGCGGCAACAGCGCGAAGAAGTCGGCGAGCTTGTCCGGGTGGTAACCGAGGTTGGGCGGAAGCTGCCACAGCACGGGTCCGAGCTTGTCGGCCAGCCCGAGCACGCCGGAGGCGAAGAACGTCGCCAGGGGAGCCTCGACGTCGTTCAGCTTCTTCATGTGAGTGATGAAGCGAGGACCCTTGACCGCGAAGACGAAGTCGTCCGGGGCCTGCTCGTACCACGTCTGGAAGCTCGAGGGTCGTTGCAACGAATAGAACGTGCCGTTGATCTCGATCGACGTCAGCCGCTCGGCCGCGTAGGCCAGCTCCTTCTTGTGGGGCAGACCCGTGGGATAGAAATCGCCTCGCCACGGCGGATAGGTCCAGCCCGAGATACCGACCTTGATCGTCATCGGTCGGCGCTCACGACCGGGTCTTCGACCACCGGGACACGCTCACGAGCGGTCAAGTTGGGTCGCCAGGTGCGGGGCCAGCAGGGCCACCACCTCCCGGTCGGTGTCGAGCCAGTCGAGGTCGTGCAGCTCGGCCTGGGTCAGCCAGCGGAGCTCGTCGTGGGAGGAGGTCGGGCTCGGGACGGTGAGCGGGACGGCGAACCAGAGCCGGAGCACGTACGCCGCCGAGATCGGCCACGGGCGGCCGCCGGGTCGGACCAGCTCCGGACCGAGCCTCACCTCGACGACGAGCTCCTCGCGCAGCTCGCGCAGCAGGGCGTCGATCGGGGATTCGCCCGGCTCCACCCGGCCGCCCGGAAACTCCCAGCGACCCACCAGCTCGGTCGGCGTCACCCGTCGTGCCGCCAGTACCCGCGTCGGCGCGGCAAGATCATCGACCAGGATGGCGGCGACCACCAGCTCCGGTTCCACCCCCGCAGTGTGGCAGAGGGGTGATGGGGTGGGATCGGTCGGACGTACTCTGCAGGGGAATCTGTCGCCTCACTCGGCAGATCTCCCGTGTGCAGCCGGGGGAAACCAAGTTAACCTGGTTTCCCTCATGCCCCTCGGTCCCCCCACGCGGTCTAGTGGGGAAGGACTGCCTTAGTTCGGGTTCTTGGGCAACCCGGGACCCGGGGGTGTATGCCGGATCGCTCGAACCAGCAAGAACGTCACCTGGACCACGCCGGCTGCGCCGACGCCGATCGCGGCGACCGGGTTGATCAGGTCCCACATCAAGCCAGTCAGTACGGTGTAGACGACCACGGACAGGACGACTCCTTGCCAGCGGGCCATCTTGCCCGGGACTGCAGCTTCGCTCACGTCCCTCACGGTGCCACCGGATCCCAAAAAACGTGCCCGCCGGCCGGAGAGGTCAGGCCGAGAGCTCGCCGACCCGAAGACCGACCTCCACCACGTTGCCGGGCTGGGCCAGCGGGCAGGCCCAGGCAGGGTCGTACGCGCAGGACGGCTGGTAGGCGAAGTTGACGTCAATCACCAATCCCGCATCCCTGCTGCCCAAGTCGGCACCTTTGATCGTGTCGAGCAGGTAGCGCCCGCCGCCGTAGGTGTCCCAGCCGGCGAGGCCGTCGCGGACGGGCAGGAACAGCCCGCCGCCGTATCCCTGGTGCCACCACACGTCGAGAGTGCCGAACGGCAGCTCGACCGTGCCCACCCGGCGGAAGGCGACGTCGCCGTCGGTCCCGGTGCCGACCAGGATCTGGTGCCCGTCGCCCGACCGCAGCGGAACCTCGAAGCGCCAGGACGGGTCGTACGGCGCCACCCGAAGCCCGGCGAACGTCGACCGGTCGATGATTGGCGAGGCGGGGTGGGTGGCGAACATCGCGTCGCGTTCGCTGCGCCAGAGGTCGTGTCCAGCCTCGGGCGCCAGGGTGCGGACGCGGGTGTAGAGCTCATGGGTCCGTCGACGCCAGTCCACGACGTCGAGCTGCTGCACCGGCCTCATCGGAGCTGCTCGCCGATCCCCGGTTCGGCGCTGCCGTCGTCGAGTCCGATCACCATCGTCGAGCTGGGCAGGTTGAGGGGGCCAGATTCCGGAGCTGTCGCATCGCCTCAGCGTAGGCTCCCTGGAATGTCACTGACCGAGTCGTTGCGCGAGGCCGCCGACCCGGACGCGGTCTACGAGACCTTCGTGGACTGGGCGACCGAGCGCGGGCTGGCGCCGTACCCGACCCAGGCCGACGCCCTGATCGAGGTCGTCTCCGGCAGCAACGTGATCATGGCCACACCCACCGGCTCGGGCAAGAGCCTGGTGGCCACGGGGATGCACGCGGCGTCGCTCGCCGGCCACCTGCACGGTGGGGGTCAGCGGTCCTTCTACACGGCCCCGATCAAGGCGTTGGTCAGCGAGAAGTTCTTCGCGGCCACCGAGGTGTTCGGCACCGAGCAGGTCGGCATGATGACCGGCGACGCCGCGGTGAACATCGGCGCACCGATCATCTGCTGCACCGCCGAGGTGCTCGCCCAGCTGGCCCTGCGTGAGGGGCGCGCCGCCCCGATCGGTTCGGTGGTGATGGACGAGTTCCACTACTACGCCGATCCCGACCGTGGCTGGGCCTGGCAGGTGCCGCTGTTGGAGCTTCCGCAGAGCCAGTTCGTGCTGATGTCGGCGACCCTGGGCGACGTCACCCGCTTCGAGGCCGATCTGGCCCGCCGGACCGGTCGGCCCACCACGGTGATCAGCTCGACCGAACGCCCGGTACCCCTGCACCACACGTACGTGACCACGACATTGCACGACACGATCACCGAGCGTCTGGAGACCCACCAGGCGCCGATCTACGTCGTGCACTTCAGCCGGGCGGCGGCGATCGAGCAGGCCCAGGCGTTGACCAGTCTCAAGATCACCACCCGCGAGGAGAAGGACGCGATCGCCGAGCTGCTGGGCGGCTTCCGCTTCGCCACCGGCTTCGGCAAGGTGCTCTCCCGCCTGGTGCGCAACGGGATCGGCGTCCACCACGCCGGGATGCTGCCGAAGTATCGCCGCCTGGTCGAGACCCTGGCTCAGGCGGGGCTGCTCAAGATCATCTGCGGGACGGACACCTTGGGGGTGGGGATCAACGTCCCCATCCGGACAGTGGTCTTGACCTCGCTCAGCAAGTACGACGGGGTCAAGGCCCGGCTGCTCACTGCGCGCGAGTTCCACCAGATCGGGGGCCGGGCCGGCCGGGCCGGCTTCGACACCGCGGGGTACGTCGTGGTGCAAGCGCCCGATCACGTGGTGGCCAACGAGAAGGCGTTGGCCAAAGCGGGTGATGACCCCAAGAAGCGTCGCAAGGTGGTGAAGAAGAAGCCGCCGGAGGGCACGGTCGGCTACGGCCGGCCCACCTTCGACCGGCTGGTCAGCGCGGAACCGGAGCCGCTGGAGTCCAGCTTCACGGTCAGCCACGGGATGCTGCTGAACGTGATCAACCGGCCCGGCGACTGCGGGGCGGCGATGCGGCACCTGCTGCTGGCCAACGACGAGCCGCCCGTCCGGCAGCGCCGGCACGTGCGGCGGGCGCTGGCGATCTACCGCAGCCTGCTCACCTCCGAGGTGGTCGAGCGGCTGCCCGCACCCGACAGCCTGGGTCGCTGGGCCCGGCTGACCGTCGATCTGCAGCCCGACTTCGCGCTGAACCAACCGCTGTCGCCGTTCGCCCTGGCCGCTCTCGACCTGCTCGACGCCGCCGACCCGGGTTACGCGCTCGACGTGGTCTCTGTGATCGAAGCCACACTGGAGGACCCGCGGCCGATCATCACCGCGCAGCGCAACAAGGCCCGCGGTGACGCGGTGGCTCTGATGAAGGCCGACGGGATCGAGTACGACGAGCGGATGGAGCTGCTCGAGGACATCGGCCACCCTCGGCCGTTGGCCGAGCTGCTCGGGGTCGCCTACGCCGCGTACGTGAAGAGCGCGCCGTGGATCGCCGACTACGCCCTGGCACCCAAGTCGGTGGTGCGCGAGATGTCCGAGCAGGCGTTGAGCTTCACCGAGTTGGTCAGCACCTACCAGCTCGCCCGGTCCGAGGGGATCGTGCTGCGCTACCTGGCCGACGCGTACAAGGCGCTGCGGCAGACCGTGCCCGCCGACGCGCGGACCGAGGAGCTGGAGGACCTGATCGCCTGGCTGGGGGAGCTCGTCCGCCAGGTCGACTCGAGCCTGCTGGACGAGTGGGAGGCGCTGGCCGATCCGGGCGCACGTGACACCGGCCGAACGCTCGAGGCCCTCCCGCTGGGCGAGGCCCCGCCGGTCACCGGCAACCTGCGGGCCTTCCGGGTGCTCGTCCGTAACGCCCTCTTCCGGCGGATCGAGCTGGCGTCGCGGCGCAGCTGGTTCACGTTGGGCGAGCTCGACGCCGGGTCGGGCTGGGACGCCGGCCGATGGGCCGACGCCCTGATGCCGTACTTCGCCGAGCACGGCCAGCTCCTCACGGGCGCGGACGCCCGGGGGCCCGCGATGATCCAGGTGACCGAGGAATCCGGCCGCTGGCGGATCCGGCAGACCTTCGACGACCCGGCCGGCGACCACGACTGGGTGATCGACGCCGAGGTCGACCTCGCCGCCAGCGACGTCGAGGGTGAGGCCGTGGTCAAAGTGGTTGACGTCCACCAGCTCTGACCAGAAGTTAGGGCACCCTCACCTGACGACCTAGACTGAACCGGTGACGGACTTCATGGTGGGTTGGCCCTACCCAGCCGTGGTCGTCACCTTGTTCGCCATCGTGATGCTGCGCGCCAACGCGACCTACTGGCTCGGGCGGACTGCTCAGCGGGGCGCCAGGCGTACCCGGGCCGAGCGACTGCTGAGCGCGCCGAGCTTCCGACGGGCCGAACGCGTCGTCGATCGTTGGGGCGCCCCGGTGGTCAGCCTGTCGTTCCTCACGGTCGGCTTCCAGACCCTGGTCAACCTCGCCGCCGGGCTGACCCGGATGCCGCTGCGCCGCTATCTTCCCGCCGTCACGGCGGGCGGGATCCTCTGGGCACTCCTCTACGCCACGGTCGGATTCGTCACCGTCGAAGCGTGGGGACGGCTGTGGGACCGCTCTCCCGTGGTCGCAGCGATTGTTCTCGCGGTGATCTTGGCCGCTTTGGTGGTATTCGTCGTCCGGACGGTGCAGGATCGGCGGTCGGACCCCACGCAGCACGAGGTGAACGATGACGCAGACCAACCCGCCACCACCGGGGGGCCCTGACCCGCTGAGCTGGCAGCTCTCCATCGACGCGAACGACCCGCATCGACTGGCCGACTTTTGGGCGGCAGCCCTGCAGGCCGAGGTCGAGGACAACACGGCATTGATCACCGAGCTGATGGCGAAGGGCTGGGTGGAGGAGTCCGACACCCTGATCCACGACAGTCGCCGGAGCTGGACCAACCTTGTCGCGGTCCAGGGGGCCGGTCCGCGGTTGCTCTTTCAGCGGGTGCCCGAGGAGAAGACGACCAAGAACCGGCTTCACCTCGACCTCAACGTCGGCAGCGACCGGCTGCAGGAGGAGGTCGCCCGGCTGCAGGCGCTCGGGGCCGTCCAGGGCAAGGAGTGGAAGGACCCGTCGGGGCACTGGTTTGTGATGCACGACCCGGAGGGCAACGAGTTCTGCGTCCAGTGACGTCGCCTGCGTCCAGTGACGTCGCCTGCGTCCAGTGACGTCGCCACCGGTCAGGTTTTGTCGGACGCGCCGCCTGCAGCCGGCAATAGCTGGCTGGTCGGCGAACCAGTCGTCCCGTGAGAGGTGAGTACCGTGCGCATCGCCCTGGCCCAGATCATCAGCACCGCCGACCCGGCCGTCAACCTCGATCAGGTGGCGGCCCAGAGCGCGTCGGCCGCCGCCGCCGGAGCGGAGCTGGTGGTCTTTCCCGAGGCCACCATGCGCTGTTTCGGCCGCTCGCTGGCCGACGTCGCCGAGCCGCTCGACGGGCCGTGGGCCATCCGGGTGCGTGAGATCGCGGCGAAAAACCAGATCGTCGTGGTGGTGGGCATGTTCGCCCCCGCCGACAGCGGTCGGGTCACCAACACCCTGCTGGCCACTGGTCCCGGAGTCGACGCGAGCTACGACAAGATCCATCTCTTCGACGCCTTCGGGTTCGCCGAGTCCGACACGGTGGCGCCGGGTGCGGTGCCGGTGGTCATCGAGGTCGGCGGAGTCCGGGTGGGACTGACCACCTGCTACGACGTGCGGTTCCCCACCCTGTTCACCCGACTGGCCGATGACGGGGCGCAGGCGATCGTGCTCAGTGCCTCGTGGGGTGCGGGTCCGGGCAAGGTCGACCAGTGGCAGCTGCTGACCCGAGCCCGGGCCCTGGACAGCACGACGTTCCTGCTCGCCTGCGGGCAGGGCGACCCCCTGACGGTGGGGATCCAACGGCAGGGGACCGCACCGACGGGGGTCGGGTACAGCGCGGTGGTGGGGCCGAACGGATCCGTGTTGGCCGAGCTCGCGGACGCCCCGGACCTCCTGGTCGCCGACCTCGATCTCGACCTGGTGGCCTCGACGCGGGCATCGATCCCGGTGCTGACCAACCGCCGAATGTGACCCCGCTCTTCTCGCCATTTTGCGCACAATGACCCCTCGGAAGGGATCTCAGAGGGTCATTGTGCGCAAAATGGCGGGTGAGGTCAGCCAGGTGGCGGTGCAGGAAGGGTGATCACGTCATCCAGCACGGCGTTGCTGGCCCAGGTGCTCGCCGACCACGTTGCCATGGGCGTGGGGGGACGATGGTGTGGTGAGATCACTCGTCCGCCGGTGGTGGCCGGCCGTCCTGATCGCGGCCTGCGGGGTCTGGTTCGTGGTGTCGAACGTGGCCTCCGGCCATCCGGTGGCGGGAGCGGTCGTCGGGATCGCGCTGGCCGCGATCGCCTGGGGGTTGTCCCCGCTGATCTTCCCGCGTGATGAGGGCTGGACGGAGAGTGAGCGGCGGGCGCGCACGTCGGGCGTACCGCTGATCCTCTGGAAGCCCGGCTGCAGCTGGTGCATCCGGATGCGTATCGCTCTCGGCCGGGCCGGCGGACGAGCCGTCTGGGTCGATATCGAACGTGACCCGGAGGCCGCCGCGCAGACCCGGGCGCGCAACGACGGCGACGAGACCACCCCGACGGTGATCGCCTTGGCCGGCACCCGCACCAATCCCTCGCCGGCCTGGGTGCGGGACCAGCTCCCCCGCTGAGCGGTCGGTTGTCGCGAAAACGTCGTGCGCGGTGATCCGAGCCCCGTTGTCGCCCTTCTCGTCCCGCCCACGACGAAATGGCGACAACGCCCCCTGAGCTCACCCCCGAGGTGGCGGTTACGGTGACGCGGTGCAGTCTCCCTTCGATCCCGACCGGTGGACCTGCGTCCCCGGCTTCGAGCTGACCGACGTCACCTACCACCGCGCCGTGGACGCCCCGGTCGTCCGGATCGCCTTCGACCGCCCCGAGGTCCGCAACGCGTTCCGCCCGCACACCGTCGACGAGCTCTACCGGGTGCTCGACCACGCCCGGATGTCCTCCGACGTGGGCTGCGTGCTGCTCACCGGCAACGGGCCGTCGGCCAAGGACGGCGGCTGGGCCTTCTGCTCCGGCGGGGACCAGCGGATCCGTGGCCGCTCGGGCTACACCTACACCGACGAGCAGGCACCGGCCGCCGTCGACCCCGCTGCCGCCGGACGCCTGCACATCCTCGAGGTACAGCGACTGATCCGCTTCATGCCCAAGGTGGTGATCGCCCTGGTCAACGGGTGGGCCGCCGGCGGCGGACACAGCCTGCACGTGGTCTGCGACCTGACCTTGGCCAGCGCCGAGCACGCTCGGTTCAAGCAGACCGACGCCGACGTGGGCTCCTTCGACGCCGGGTTCGGCTCGGCCTACCTGGCCCGGCAGGTCGGGCAGAAGTTCGCCCGGGAGATTTTCTTCCTCGGCGACGTATACGACGCCGCCGACGCCCACCGGATGGGCATGGTCAACGCGGTGGTCCCGCACGCCGACCTGGAGACGGTCGGACTCGCGTGGGGTGCGAAGGTCTGTGCCAAGAGCCCGACGGCTCAGCGGATGCTGAAGTTCGCCTTCAACGCCATCGACGACGGTCTGATCGGGCAGCAGGTGTTCGCCGGCGAGACGACGCGGTTGGCCTACATGAC
>JBPCRP010000136.1:0-37115 GCA_050996715.1 Propionibacteriaceae bacterium | reverse complement strand
GCTGGACTTGCCGCTCGGCATCCAGACGATGTCGCCCGGACGCAGGGCCAACAACGACTGCACGGCCTCTGCCCGCCGGTCGGTCCGCCGGGCCCGGGCCGATTCGGACTCGAGCTGGGAGATCTGCGCCGACAACCGGGCGTACTGCACGATATCGCCAAGGTCGCAGGCCGCCGCCTCCCAGTAGCCCGTGATGGCGTCGGTGTGGCGGGCCAGCGTCCGGGCGTGGCCGACCACCGAGCGGTCGGTCTGGAACTGCGCGAAGGACTGCTCGAGCAGGGTCCGGGCTCGGTCCCGACCGACGTGGCCGACCAGGTTGACCGCCATGTTGTACGTCGGGGCAAACGACGAATTCAGCGGGTACGTCCGCCGCGAGGCCAGTCCGGCGACCGCCCGCGGGTCGAGGCCGGGCTGCCAGAGCACCACGGCGTGACCTTCGACGTCGATCCCGCGGCGGCCCGCACGCCCGGTCAGCTGGGTGTACTCGCCGGGGGTGATGTCGGCGTGGGACTCACCGTTGTACTTCACCAGCTTCTCCAGCACCACGCTGCGGGCCGGCATGTTGATGCCCAGGGCCAGCGTCTCGGTGGCGAACACGACCTTGGTCAGCCCGCGGACGAACGCCTCCTCCACCGCCTCTTTGAAGGCGGGCAGCATGCCAGCGTGGTGGGCGGCGATTCCCCGGCGGAGGGCCTCAGCGAAGGTGTCGTAGCCCACGGCGCGGAGGTCGGCATCGCTGAGCTGGGCGCTGTGCGCACGGAGGATCTGCTCGATCTGCAGCTGCTCGGCGCGCTGGGTGAGCGAGATGCGGGAGCCGAGCAGCTGGCGGACCGCGGTGTCGCAACCCACCCGGCTGAAGATGAACACGATCGCGGGCAGCAGGGCCGCCCGGTCGAGGGCCTCGACCAGGTCGGCGCGGCTGGGCGTGACCAGCGACCGGGGTCGATCGCCGTTGGTCCGCCCCTGGAAGCTTGCCCCGCCGTAGGAGCCCGATCCGTAGGAGCTGGTCCGCTTGCCCTTGCCGTTGCGCCCGCGCGGGCGCCGGGAGTCGTCGCGGACGTGCCGGGACTCCTGCTTGGCGATATTCACCAGCTGGGGGTTCACGTCGGCCTTCGCGCTCGGCAGCTCGGCGGCGGTGGGGGCCACGTCAGCGAACAGGTCGCAAAGCTTCTTCCCGACCAGCACGTGCTGGAACAGGGGCACCGGGCGCCGCTCGGAGACCACGATCTTGACCCCCTGGCCGCCCGGGGTGGCGCTGTCGGCACCGCCCCGGACCTCGTTCAGCCACTCCCCGAACTCCTCGGCGTTGCTCACCGTCGCCGACAGGGCCACCAGCTGCACCGACTCCGCGAGCCCAATGATCACCTCTTCCCACACCGCGCCCCGGAAACGGTCGGCGAGATAGTGCACCTCATCCATCACCACGTAACCGAGGTTGCCCAGGGTGGGGCTGTCGGCGTACATCATGTTGCGGAGGACCTCGGTGGTCATCACCACGATCGGGGCCTCACCGTTGATCGAGGAGTCGCCCGTCAGCAGCCCGACCTGGTCCGCCCCGTAGCGAGCGACGAGGTCGGCGTGCTTCTGGTTCGACAACGCCTTGATCGGGGTGGTGTAGAAGCACTTGCGGCCCTGCTGACGGGCCAGGAAGACCGCGAACTCACCGACGATGGTCTTGCCGGCGCCGGTGGGGGCGGCCACCAACACCCCCGACCCGCCCTCGACCAGCGCGCAGGCCTGCAGCTGATAGTCGTCGAACCCGAAGCCGTACGCGTCGGCGAACGCGGCGAGCTGGGGGCTGACCTGGTTGCGGCGGAAGCGCGCATACGACTCGGCGGGGCCGGCCGGCTCCGGGAGGGCGGTCATGATGGCTCCACGCTACACAGGGGCGCGGAACGCCCCCGTCAGCGCGCGGGCAGGAACAGGGAGAGGGCGCCGGGAACGGCGGTGAGGGTCAGTGGCAGCGGGCCGAGCTCTTCACCGTCGCCGTACGCCAGGGGCGGGTCGCCGTCCGCGGTCACGCCCTCGACCACGACCTCCTGGGCTCGGAGCTGCTCGACGCAGCGGTCGGTCGCGAAGGTGCCGGAGCGCATCCGGGGGAGCAACCGCAGCAGGGTGGTCCGACCGACCGGGTGGACGACGGTGACGTCGAGCAGCCCGTCGCGCGGGTCGGCGCCCTGGCAGATCTGCATCCCACCGCCGTAGGTGCTGGTGCTGCCGACGGCGACCAGCATGGCGTCGAGCTCACGGCGCACACCGTCGACCACGAGCCGGTAGTGCAGCGGGCGGAAGGTGGCGAGCTCGCGCAGAGCGGCGACGGTGTAGCGCATCGAGCCGCGGGGCCAGCGCAGCGCGTTCGCCCGGCGGTTGACCAGGGCGTCGAACCCGGCCGCGACCACGCTGCCGACGACGTTCTCACCGTGACCGCCGCGGGCCAGGGTCACGTCGACCGGGGTGGGGGCCGTCGTCCCCATCAGGTCGACGGCGGCCAGCGTGTCGTCCACGTCGAGGCCCAGGCCCCGACAGAAGTCGTTCCCCGTCCCGGCGGGGAGCAGCGCCAGGGCGGGCCGGACCGTGCCGGGTCGCACCCGGGCACAGGCGTTCACGCCCAGGTGCATCATGCCGTCCCCGCCGACGACGGCGACCACGTCAGGATGCTCCTCGGCCGAGCGGTCGACGAGCGCACGCGCGTCGGCGAAGTCCCGGCCGACGCGTACCTCCAGGTCGGCCCCGTGGCCCTCGATCCGGCGGATGATCTCCGGCAACAACTTGGCGGCCTGACCGCGCCCGGCGGTCGGGTTGACCACGAGCGCCACCGAACGCCCGCTCAGCACGGCGTCAGCACCGACAGGGCCACCGGCGGCTCAGTCGGTCTTGTCGGGGAGGCCGAAGGCCTGACCGAGGGTGCGCGGCTTGGCGGGCGGGTCCTCACTGAGCTCGGCCAGGGCCTTGTCCTGGCTGACCGAGTCACGGAAGACCACCTCACCGCCGGCCGCGTCCAGCCTGCGTTTGCGGCTGCGGTCCAGGGCGTGCGCGATGACCTCCGAGACGACCACCAGGATCGTCATCGGCAACGCCAGCAGCAGCATGGTGATCGCGTCCGGGGTCGGCGTCGCCACCGCCGCGAAAACGAACATCCCGAAGATGATGTAGGAGCGGTATTTGCTGATCATCTTGGCGGGCAGCACCCCGACGATGTTCAGCATCAAGATGAACAGCGGGATCTCGAAAGCCAACCCGAAGATCAGCATGATCCGGGTCATGAACGACAAGAACTCCGGCAAGCTCTGCAGGTTGGCGACCCCCGCCCCCTTCGGGGTAAAGCTCAGCAGGGCGGCGATGCCCTTCGGCATCACGTAGTAGCCCAGCCCGACGCCGACCGCGAACAGCGGGCTGGCCACCCCCACCACGATCATCGTCCACTTCTTCTCCTTGGCCAGCAGGCCAGGGACGATGAAAGACCAGATCTGGTAGAGCCAGATCGGGGCGCTGACCACCAAGCCGGCCAGGAGCGCAAGCTTGAACGACACGGTGAACGGTGCCGTCGCGCCCGACAGCACGACCTCTGCCTTGATGTCGGGGCGCTTCGCCTGGACCAGGGCGATCGCGGTGTTGTACGGCCGGAGCAGCAGATTGAACAGTTGCGAGCTGAACGACAGGCAAACCGCCATCGCGATCACGATGGCCAGGCACGCCACCACCAACCGGTAACGCAGCTCGCGCAGGTGCTCGAACAGCGTCATGTTGCCGTCCGGCGGCAGTGGCGGCGGTTTCAGCCAGGCCAGGCTGAGCCGGATCGGGCGGCCGCGAAAGCTCAGGCTCAGGGCCATGGTGTGGGTGGGACGGCTTCAGCTCGTGGGACGGGTCGCGGACTCAGACGTCGCGACGGGGCTCGGGGGTGCTCTGGGGCTGATCGGTCCGGGGCAGGTCCGTCGCAGTGGGCTCGACGATCTCGCCGGGCATGCTCTGGTGGCCGCCGGTGGCCGCCTGGTGACCCTGGATCTGCGGAGCCTGGATCTGCGAAGCCGCGTCGGTGCTGGTCGCAGACTTGTCGCCGCTACTCATGTCCTTGGTCTCTTCTTTGAACTCACGCAGCGCGCGTCCGGTGCTCTTGCCGAGCCCGGCCAGCCGCGAACCGCCGAAGAGCAGCAGCACGACCGCCAGGATGATCAGCAGCTCCGGTACACCGAGTCCAAACATTGCCATCGGGGTCACCATGTCGTTGTCCCTTCGTCGTGCGCCCGCGGTGACGCGGGCACAGCTACGTGCATCCAACTCATAGTACGTCGCCGACCTCTCGATCGGATGGGCCGCGGCCGGGCTCGAAGGCGTGGCGCGCGGTGCTCAGGCGCAGCGCGCGAGCATCCGCAGCCCAGTCGTCGTCCTCGTCGTCCCCGTCGTCCTCGTCGTCGTTGAGATCGGCTGCGTCCTCCTCGCCAGGACGACCGGACTCGGGGGGCTGGATCTGGGCCAGGAGGCTACCCAGCTGGCCGAGCCGGTCGGTGACCACGGTGACCTCGGACATCACGTCGGAGACCTTGTGCCACAGCCAGCGAGCGTAGCCGACCACCATCAGCAGCCCGAGCAGCCCGATGACTGCCATCACCACGACCCAGAGCACTGACGCAGCCTAGTGGTTGTGTCGTGACCACCGGCTCAGCGTGCGGCCGCGAGCGCGGCGTACTGCTCGAGCGCCTCGCGGGCCGCCTGCACCGCTTCGTCCTCGGCGCCGGCCGGCGCGAGCACCCGAGCCGCCCCCCCGAGCCGGAGCAGCAACCCGCGGAACCAGGCCGGGTCGGCCACCCGGAGGGTCACCGTGAGTCCGCCGTCGGCCGCCGGAGCCGACTGCTCCATCGGGTAGTACTCGGCGACCCAGGTGGCTGTCGGCGCCAACGCGACGGTGACCAGCGGAGCGTCGGAGCGGCTGTCGAACCACCCCACCGACAGATCCTGCAGGACGACGTCGTCGTGGTCGGCCACCTCGTGGTCGGTGAGCTCGACCGCCGCGACGCGGTCGAGCCGGAAGGACCGCAGCGCCCCCGCCGACCAGCACCAGGCGTCGAGGTAGCCGTAGCCGTCCAGCACGTACATCCGCAGCGGATCGACCAGGCGCCGGGTGGTCTCGGCCCGGGAGGCGACGTCATAGGTGAGGTCGAGCCGTCGGCCGGCGCTCAGCCCCTCGGAGATGGTCGCCTGGATCGCTTCGGACGCACTGGTCACGCTCACCAACGCTGGTGCCGGGGCGCAGGCACGCTCCCCCGCCGCCACCGCGAGCTTGGCGAGGGCGCTGTCGATGGCCTCCCGGTCGCCGGTACCGACGAGCCCGCGCAGGGTCCGGAGGGCCAGGGTGAGGGCGAGGGCCTCGTCGGCGGTCAGACGCAGCGGCCGGGTCAGGTAGTCGGCGTTGCTGAGGTGGATCACCCCGTCGCCGTCGACGGCGTCCATGTCGACCTCGATCAGATCACCCGGAGCCAGCCCGGGCAGGCCGCACATCCACAGCACGTTGAGGTCCTCGCGCAGCCGGGCGGGGCTGACCCCGAAGGCCTCCGCAACCTCGGTCACCTTGGCTCCGTCGTGCTCCATCAGGTAGGGCACCAGGCTCAGGAGTCGGCGGACCTGTGCCTGCGAACCCGAGGCGGCACTCACGAGGCGACCTGGTCGGCGTCGTCGGGGACGAGATCGTCGTCGGTGGTGAGCACGGTGCGGAAGTGCTCGATCACCCGCTCCCTGACCGACGCCGGTTCGACCACCACCACGTCCGCCCCGAAGCGAGCGAGCTCCTCGACCAGGGTCACGGTGTCGGCGTACCCCACCCGGACGAGGCCGAAACCCGCTGGCACCGGGAACTGACCCGGCGTGGGGACGACGGGGACACCCCGCCGCGAGAGCGTCGGGGCCTTGCCGACGCGCACGCCCACCACCGCGGTGCTGGTCGGCTCGACCGGCGCCAACGAGCGGGCCAGGGCCCGCAGGTCGAGGTCGCCGGGCACGTCGTAGGCCTCGCGCCGAGACACCGCCGTCGGCACGTCGCTGATCCGGGAGAGCTTAAACATCCGGGTCGCGGCGCGGTCGACGTCGCGACCCACGACGTACCAGCGGCCGTGGTGGGAGGTGATCCCCCAGGGTTCAAGGGTGCGGCGCGAGCCGTCGCGGTAGGTGAAGGCCACCCTGCGCCGGTCGATGACGGCGTTCCACAACGGCTCGAACGCGGCCTCGTTGGCCGCCACCGACGGCTCCAGGGTGGCGAAGTGCGAAACGTCGGGCTCCACGCCGGCGGCTCGCAGCTTGGCCAGCGCGCTGGTCGTGGTGGCGGCGACCCCGGTGTGGTGCCAAGCCCGGGCGGCGACCCCTACCACGGCGGCCTCCTGCGCCGTCAGGTCCACACTCGGCAGCTCGAAGTCGGAGCGTTCGATCCGGTAGCCGGGCTCGTCGTCGAACAGCGGGTCGTAGGAGCCCACCTGGATCGGGATTCCCAGGTCGCGCAGCTCGTCCTTGTCGCGCTCGAAGGTGCGCTCGAAGGCGGCGTCGGAGAGGTCGTGGTAGCCCTCGACGACCTGACGGATCCGGCTCTTGGGCAGGAACTGGCGCGTGACGAGCAGGCAGATCGTCAGGTTCAGGATCCGCTCGGTCTTGCGCGGTGCCATCAGTGCTCCTGGTCAGGTTGCGGCCGTTCCCCCGAGATCGTAGGGCGCCGGGCGAGGCCTGGGGGCGGACCACGCCGACCGCAAAATCGAACACTACCGAACACGCCGACCTTGATCCACCATTTTGCGCACAATGACCCTTCCCACCCCCGGTGACGGGGTCACTGTGCGCAAAATGGCGGGGTGGGGCCGGACATCAGGGGTGGCGCGGGCCGGTACGCGCCGAGCCCGACCGGCGAGCTCCATCTCGGCAACCTGCGGACGGCCGTGCTGGCCTGGCTCTTCGCCCGCTCGACCGGTCGTCGGTTCTGGCTGCGGGTCGAGGACCTCGACTCGGGTCGGGTCCGGCCAGGGATGGCTGGGCAACAGCACGCCGACCTGGAGGCCCTGGGGATCACGTTCGACGGCGAGCCGTTGGTGCAATCCGAGCGCGGGGCGACGTACGCGGCGGCGCTTGACCGGCTGCAACCGCAGACCTTCGCGTGCTTCTGCACCCGTCGCGACATCGCGGAGGCGGCGTCGGCTCCGCACGCCGACGGCCCGCCCGGCCACTACCCCGGGACCTGTCGTGGCCTGACCGCGGTCGAACGGGCCGCCCGGCGTCGGGTGCGGGAGCCCGCCTGGCGACTGCGCGCCGACGGCGCCCGGGCCACCGTCGTCGACCTGCTCCACGGGACGGTGAGCGGAGCGGTCGACGACATCGTGCTCCGCCGCGCCGACGGCAGCCCCTCCTACCACCTCGCGGCGGTGGTCGACGACGGAGCCACCGGGGTCGACCAAGTGGTCCGCGGTGACGACCTGCTGGACGCCGCCGTGAGCCAGTCCCACCTCGCGCGGCTGCTCGGCGTGCCGGTGCCGACCTACGCGCACGTCCCGCTGACCGTCAACGTCGCCGGGGCCCGGCTGGCCAAGCGGCACGGCGCAGTCACCCTGGCCGACCTGGCGGCGCTGGGAGTCGACGCCGGGGCCGTGCTGACCCGGATCGCCGTCTCGCTGGGGCTGGCCGTCCCCGGTGAGCGGGTCGCCTTGCCGCGGTTGCTCGAGCGCTTCGACCCAGCGGCGCTGCCGCGCGAGCCGTGGGTCGTTAGGGTCGGCGGGTGATCGTCTGGGCCCAGGGCACGGTGACCGAGCTGACCGGCGGCTGGCCGGGAGCGGTGGAGCTGCGGGTCCGGCGGGTCGACACCGGGCGGGTCGTCCGCGCCCTCGCCTACACCGACCTGATGGCCGCCCCGCGTCCCGAGGATCAGGTGCTGCTCAACGTGGCGGCGCTCGACCTGGGGTTAGGCACCGGCGGCTACGCGTTGGTGGTGGCGGTCACCGACGACCACGGCGCACCCACCGGGCAGCCGGCTGCACCGCGGGGCCATCTGGTCAAGGCGCGTTACACGCCGTTACAGGCCATGGTGGCGGGGGCCGACGAGCAGGGGTCGCCCTACCACGCCGAGCTCGCCCAGGCCGACGACCTCGCGGGGCTGGTGGTCCTCACGGCCGACCTGCACTCCGCCCTCACCCCGGCCCTGGCGGCGATCGCCCACGACCGACCCGGCACCCGGGTGGTCTACCTGATGAGCGACCACGGTGCCCTGCCGCTCGCGTTCTCGCGGTCGGTGGCCCAGCTGAGGGACGCCGGCTGGCTGACCGCGACCGTCACCGCGGGGCAGGCGTACGGCGGGGACCTGGAGAGCGTCAACGTGCACTCCGGCCTGCTGGCGGCCAAGGTCGCGCTCGGCGCCGAGGTGGTGATCCTCACCCAGGGGCCGGGCAACCTCGGCACCGGCACGCGGTGGGGGTTCTCCGGAGTGGCGTGCGGAGAAGCCGTGAACGCCGTCTCCACGCTGGGCGGCCGGCCGGTCGGGGCGCTGCGGATCTCCGGTGCCGACCAGCGGTCCCGCCATCGCGGGATCAGCCATCACAGCTGCACCGCGTACGGACGGGTGGCGCTGCGACCCGCCGACCTGGCCCTGCCCTACCTCGCCGGGGCCAGCACCCTACGCGGCATCCACGGTCTCGACGCCGTGGCGGCGCTGGCGGCCGAGGTGGAGCAGGTGGCCGAGTCGACCCTGGCCGGCGACCCGCCCGGGCACCGCCTCGTCGGAGTCACCCTCGACGGGCTCGACCAGGCCCTGCTGCGCAGCCCGGTGCCGATGTCCACCATGGGCCGTGGGCTGCACCAGGATCCGGCCTACTTCCTCGCGTCCGCGGCCGCGGGACGGTTGGCCGCCCGACTGGTCTAGGTCCAGATCTCACCTCCGGCTGGGTCAGGAGGGGTCAGGAGGCGGCGCTGCTGGTGAAGAGGATGTCGACCACGAAGACCAGGGTGTCGGTCGGCTCGATCTTGGGCGAGTCCTGGCCGTTGGGGTAGTCGGTCTTGGCGGGCACCACGACCAGCACCCGAGAGCCGACGGTCTGTCCGACCAGGCCCTTCTGCAGGCCGGAGATCAGCGTCGCGATCGACGCCTGACTGGCCTTCTGGCCGTAGTCGGTCTCCACGGTCTTACCGTCGGCCCACTTCACCCAGCGGTAGTGGAAGGTGATCGCGTCGGTCGCGGCGACCTTCTTGCCCGCGCCCTTGATCAGCGGCTGGACCACGACCGTGGCCGGCGGGTCGGTCTTCGGCACGGTGATCTTCGGGTCGGTCAGGCTGGCGCTGACCGTGGGCAGGCCGCTTTTCGGCGTCACCTTCGTCCCGGCCGGCTCGGTCAGCGGGATGGCCACCACGTCAACGACGAAGATCAGCGTGTCGCCCACGTTGATGCCGGCTTGGGCCTGACCGCCGGACGCGTCGTACGCGTCGGGTCCGGGCATGGCAATCACCACGCGGCTGCCCTGCCGCTGGCCGACCAGGCCCTTCTTGAAGCCGGGGATCACCTGGTCGAGCGGGAAGGCGATGGACTTGCCCTTGCTGAACGACTCATCGAACGTCTTGCCGGTCCGAGCGTCGACCCCGAAGTAGTTGACCTCGACGGTCATGCCGTCGGTGATCGTGCCGCCCGTGCCCGCGCTCAACACCTTGGCCCGGGTCTTGTCGATGGCCCACGGGGTCGTGGCGATCTTGACGGTCGGGGTGGTGCCGTAGGCCCCGGTGACGGTGATCCCGTCAAGGTTCGTCGACGGCTTCACGGTGGCCGTCGCGACGCTCGGCGAGGCTGTCCCACTCGCCGACGCACTGGGCGAAGCGGCGGCGGAGCCGCTCGGCGACGCAGCCGTCGACGAGGACGTGGTGGTGTCGGACCCGCAGGCGGACAGCATCAGCAGCGCGGTGCAGAGGCCGGCCGCCACGGTCAGCTTGAGCACGGGCAACGTCGTCTGGGGGCGAGGCACCGAGAGAGGATACAAGGCCGGGCTGGGCGTCCCGAGCCGTCGACGGGCCCGGCCGGCCCGTCGACAGACTCAGCGAGGCATCGACGCAGCCGGGCTGCTCGCCTGGTCCGACGCGGCTGGCTCAGGTTGTCGGTCGCCGCATGGAGGCGATCAGCCGGTCCACCCGCTCGTCGACGGCGAGGAACGGGTCCTTGCAGAGCACCGTCCGCTGGGCCTGGTCGTTGAGCTTGAGGTGCACCCAGTCGAACGTGTAGTCATTGCGACCCTCCTGGGCGGCGCGGATGAAGTCCCCCCGCAGCTTGGCTCGGGTCGTGGGCGGCGGTACCGACTTGGCCCGGAAGATGTCCAGGTCGTTGGTCACCCGGGCGACCTGACCACGGGCCTCCATCAGACTGAAGATGCCGCGGTTGCGGCGGATGTCGTGGTACGCGAGGTCCAGCTGGGCGATCCGGGGATCGGCCAGGCTCATCTGGTGCTTGGCGCAGTAGCGATCGAGCAGCTTGAGCTTGATCGCCCAGTCGACCTCGGTGTCGATCAGCGACAGCTTGTCGTCGGAGACCGCACGGATCGAACGCTCCCACAGATCGAGCACCCGGGTCGTGGTGTCGTCGGTCAGGCCGTGGCTGGCGGCGTGGTCGGCGACCTTGCTGAGGTATTCGGTCTGCAGCTCCAGACCCGACATCCGGCGGCCGTTGGCCAGCGCCACGGTGACCCGGCCCGTCCGGTCCCGGCTGATGTCGCGGATCGCCCGGATCGGGTTCTCCAGCGTGAGGTCGCGCATCACGACCCCGTCCTCGATCAGTCGCAGCACGAGCTCGGTGCTGCCGACCTTGAGCATGGTGGTGGTCTCGGACATGTTGGAGTCACCGACGATCACGTGCAGCCGGCGGTAGCGCTCGGGATCGGCGTGCGGCTCGTCGCGAGTGTTGATGATCGGTCGGCTGCGGGTCGTCGCCGAGGAGACGCTCTCCCAGATGTGCTCGGCCCGCTGGCTGACGCTGTACTCCGCCCCGCGCGGAGTGTGCAGCACTTTGCCGGCCCCGCAGATGAGCTGTCGGCTGACCAGGAACGGCACCAGCACGTCGGTGATCTTGGTGAAGTCACCGACCCGGGAGATCAGGTAGTTCTTGTGACAGCCGTAGGAGTTGCCGTGGCTGTCGGTGTTGTTCTTGAACAGGTAGATGTCGCCGGAGATGCCTTCGGAGGCCAGCCGCTGCTCGGCGTCGACGATCAGGTCCTCGAGAATCCGCTCGCCCGCGCGGTCGTGGCTGATCAGCTGCGTCAGGTCGTCGCACTCGGCGGTGGCGTACTCCGGGTGGGAACCGACGTCGAGGTAGATCCGGGACCCGTTGCGCAGGAAGACGTTGCTCGACCGGCCCCAGGTGACGACCCGGCGGAAGAGGTAGCGCGCGACCTCGTCGGGGGTCAGCCGACGACTGCCTCCCGAGGTGCAGGCCACGCCATACTCGGTCTCGATCCCGTAGATCCGCCGGTCCACGGAAGGCCTAGCCGCCGACCAGGTCGAGGAGCTTGCCCAGCTCGTCGCGGGTCAGATCCCGGAGCTCACCCTGCGCCAGGTCGCCCAGCCGTACGGGACCGATCGCGGTCCTCGACAGCCGACGTACCGGGTGGCCGACCGAGTCCAGCATCCGACGCACGATCCGGTTCCTTCCTTCGTGCAAGGTGATGCGAACCATCGTACGGTCCCCACCGTGGGAGATCAGGCGGACGTCGTCGGGACGCACCGGCCCGTCCTCCAGGGTCACCCCGCCCCGCAGCCGTTTCAGCTCACCCGGAGTGACCAGCCCGCTCACCTCGGCCACGTAGGTCTTCGGCACCTCGAAGCTGGGGTGGGCCAGCTTGTGCGCGAACTCACCGTCGTTGGTGAGGATCAACAGGCCTTCGGTGTCGGTGTCGAGCCGACCCACGTGAAACAGCCGTTCCCGGCGATGGTCGACGTACTCTGCGATCGACGGTCGACCCTCGGGGTCCTCCATGGTGGCGACCACGCCGCGCGGCTTGTTGAACACGACGTAGACGTGCCGCCGGGGCGGGGGGATCCGCGAGCCGTCGACCCGGATCACGTCGGTCTCGGGGTCGACCCGGAAACCCTGGACCGTGACGGTCTTGCCGTTCACCTCGACTCGGCCCTCGTTAATCAGGTTCTCACTCGCCCGGCGGGACGCGATGCCCGCCGCCGCCAGCACCTTCTGCAACCGGACTCCGCCGGCGTCGTTCTCCATCAGGACGTCTCTTTCACGTTCTCGCTCGGGGTGTCGTGCTCGGAATCGGTGTTGTGTCGACCCCTACCGGGATCGGGCTGACTCGAGGCCAGGGCGCTCAGCTCGGCCTCGAGCTCGTCGGCCTCGGGCAGGTGAGGGGCGAGGTCGGGGAGATCGTCGAGCGACGTGAGACCCATCCGCTCCAGGAAGTAGGGCGTGGTCGCGAACACGGTGGCTCCGGTGATCTCGTCGGATCCCGCCTCGGTGATCAGCTCGCGGGCCACCAGGGTGCGGATCACCCCGTCCACGCTCACCCCGCGGACCGCCGACACCCGGCTGCGGGAGATGGGCTGCAGATAGGCGATCACGGCCAACGTCTCCAGCGCGGCCTGGGAGAGCCGGGACTGCTGACCCCCGATCACGTGGGCCGCGATCAGATCGGCGTGTACGTCGCGGGTGTAGTAGCGCCAACCCTCGCCGACGTGCCGCAGCTCGAAACCGCGACCGGTCTCGTCGTAGAAGGCGACCAGCTCTGTCAGAGCGGTCCGGACGACGTCCACCGGGGCACCTACGGCCGCGGCCAGCGCGTACTCGGTCACCGGGTCCTCCGCCAGCAGCAGCAGGGCCTCCAGCGGCGCCTGCACCTCGGCTGGGGTGATGTCGCCACCCGACGGTCGAGTCTCGGGGAGGTCAGTCTCGGGCTGCGTCACCGCGGTCCTCCTGGGGGTCGGTCGGTTCGGGCTGCGCTGATGATCCGGTGTCGGGTCCGGTATCGAACTCCTCGGAGATCTCCAGCTCACCGTCGTCGCTGCCGGTCCAACGGACGGTGAGCTCGCCGAGCGGGGTCAGCTGGTCGAACGCCACCGACCCTGAACGGAAGAGCTCCAGCAGCGCCAGAAAGCGAGCGACGGTCGTCAGCCGGTTCGGCGAGTCCCCGGTCAACGCCCGAAAGGTCAGCGTACGCGCTCGGCGCAGCCGGTCGACCACGATCATGGCCTGCTCGGCCACGCTGACCGTCGGCGCGTGCAGGTGGGTCAGCGAGACGACGGCCGCGTCCTTGGGGGCCAGCGCGCGGGCCGCGAGAGCGGCGAGGTCGCCGGGGGTCTGGGTCATCGTGAGCTCGGGCAGCAGCCGGGCGAACCGGGGCTCCATCGGCACCTGACGCGGAAACCTCCGGGCCTGGGCGTCGAGGGTGCTCCCCAGGTAGGCGGCGATCTGCTTGAAGGCCCGGTACTGCAGCAGCCGGGCGAACAGCAGGTCCCGGGCCTCCAGCAAGGCGAGGTCCTCGGGGTCGTCGACCTCACCGGAGGGCAGCAGCCGGGCGGCCTTCAGATCGAGCAGGGTGGCGGCCACGACGATGAACTGGCTGGTCTGGTCGAGGTCCCAGGTCGGACCCCCCGAGATCGACTGGGCGCGCTTGATGTGGCCGATGAACTCGTCGGTGACCCGCGACAGGGACACCTCGGTGATGTCCATCTTGTGTCGGCTGATCAGCTGCAGCAGCAGGTCGAACGGCCCGGAGAAGTTGTCCAGGGAGACCGAGAACGCCGTCGCGGGGTCGGTCCGGGTCCCCGGCACCCGGGGGCTCGAGGCGACCGTCGGCACGCTGGCGCCGTCGCCGCCGGCCCGCCGTGGCGAGATCACGACGACGTGAGCCTCCAGACGAGAGCGGCGCCCGCCCCGTCGGCGTCGAGGTTCTCCAACGCCAGGGCCAACGCCTCCCGGACGATCCGGCCCCGGTCGACTGCCAACCCGTGCTCGGCGCGCAGCACCAGCCGGGCCCGTTCCAGGGCCAACAGCTCATCGCCGCTGACGTAGACGGTGATCTTCTCGTCGTGGCGCACCCGGCCCGACCCCCGCGTCCGACCCCCCTCGGTGGCTGGTTCAGATGACCCGGGTGCGCGTTCAGCGGTCCGGGTCGTCTCGACCGGCCGTTCAACCTCGGGCGGGTGATCGGCCACCGGCTCCTGCGTGGTGCGGAAGAGCTCGGCCGCACCGGGCAGGCTCACCCGGCGCGGCACCGGACCAGCACCTCTCGGGCCAGGGAGCGATAGGCCGCCGCCCCTGGCGAGCTGGACGCGTAGGTGGTGATCGGCTCCCCAGCGACGGTGGTCTCGGGGAACTTCACGGTCCGCCGGATCACGCTGTGGAAGACGATGTCGCCGAACGCCTGCACCACCCGCTCCAACACCTCGCGGCCGTGCAGGGTACGCGAGTCGTACATCGTGCCCAGGATGCCCAGGATCTGCAGCTGCGGATTCAGCCGGTCCTGGACCTTCGCGATGGTGTCGGTGAGCAGCGCGATCCCCCGCAGGGCGAAGAACTCGCATTCCAACGGCATCAGGACGTACTGGGCGGCGGTCAAGGCGTTGACGGTCAGCAGGCCGAGCGACGGCGCGCAGTCGATCAGGATCACGTCGTAGCGGTCGCGCACCTTCTCCAGCACCCGCAGCAGGGTCTGTTCGCGGGCGACCTCGGAGACCAGCTGCACCTCGGCGGCCGACAGGTCGATGTTGCTGGGCAGGATGTCCAGTCCCGCCACGTTGGTCGGTGCGATCACCTCATCGACGGTGACGTCACGGCCGAGCAGCAGGTTGTAGATGCTGACCTCGAGGGTGTGCGGGTTGACCCCGAGCCCGACCGAGAGCGAGCCCTGCGGGTCGAAGTCCACGAGCAGCACGCTGCGGCCGACCTCGGCCAGGGCCGCCCCGAGGTTGATCGTGGTGGTGGTCTTTCCGACTCCACCCTTCTGGTTGCACATGGCGATCACCAAGGCCTGCTTGGGTGCCGTCGGGTCGATGCCCGCGGGCTCGGGCAGCACCGGCCAGGGGCGTCCGGTCGGGCCGATGTCGGCGGTTCCCGGGTCCGCCGGCAGAGGCTGCGGGGCTGACTCGGGCGGGGGGAGCTCGAAGTGCGGCGTCACGGCGTCGGATTGGAGGGACTCGGCCAGCTCGGCCGACTCGGCCACGAACTCCTCGTCCGGCGCCACGGGATGTCCCAGGGAGGCGTCCGGCCCAGGGGTGTCCGGTCGTTGGTCCGGGGGCGATCCGTCACTCACTCCTGGTGTCTCCTCTGCATGCCGTCTGTGCGGTGCCGCCCAGCCGCGACCAGAGCCCGGCTGGGTTCGGCCCGCTGGCGCGCAACCCTAGTACGGCGGACGCGTCGAACACCGCTCCCCCGCCGTCAGCGGGCCCGGGGGTGGGCGGTCAGGTAGACCTCGCGGAGGTGGTCGACGGTGACCAGCGTATAGATCTGGGTGGTAGTGACCGACGCGTGCCCGAGCAGCTCCTGGACCACGCGGACGTCGGCCCCACCGTCGAGCAGGTGGGTGGCGAACGAGTGCCGCAGGGTGTGGGGAGAGACGGCCTCGCTCAACCCGGCGCGGGCGGCACTGGCCTGCAGCACCGCGTACGCGCTCTGCCGCGACAACCGCGCCCCGCGGGTGTTGAGGAACAGCGCCGGCGTGCCCCGGCCGGCGCCGGCGAACGTCGGACGCCCGCGGACGAGGTAGGCCGCCAGCGCCCGGCGAGCGTAAGAGCCCAACGGCACGATGCGTTCCTTGCTTCCCTTGCCGAAAAGCCGGAGCGCCGCGCCGTCATCGAGATCGGTGCGGTCGGCCTCGTCGGGATCGGGGCCGGACGTCTCGACCCAGCGGGCGACGTCGTCGACGTCGAGTCCGACCGCCTCCGAGATCCGGGCCCCGGTGCCGTAGAGCAGCTCCAGCAGGGCCGCGTCGCGCAGCCCGGTCGGGGTCTGCTGGTCGGGTGCGGCGAGCAGGCGCTGGACGGCGTCGAGGCCGAGCGCCTTGGGCAGTCGCCGACCGCCACGGGGCGGGGCCACGGTCGCGGCGGGATCATCGCTCAGGATCCCTTCCTCCACAGCGAAGCGGTGCAGGGAGCGGACGGCCACCACGGCGCGGGCGGCACTGGCCGGGGCCAGCCCCGGGCGTACGTCGGGTGCGTCGCCGTGCGGCTGGCGCAGGTCGGCCGCGAAGGCGGTGACCACCGGCGTCGTGATCGCGGTCGGGTCCCCGATTCCGTGCTCCAGCAGGAAATCGCGGTACCGGTGCAGGTCTCGTTGGTAGGCCTGCACGGTGTGCCCGGACGCGCCCCGCTCGACGACCAGGTGGTCGAGAAAGCTGATGATCATGGCCTCGAGCGGTTGGGCTCCACCCGCACCGGACCCACCGACCGCAGGGGTCAAGCGGCGAGCACCTCGGCGAGCTCCCGGTGCGCTAGGCCGTGAGCGGTGGCCACCGGTGCGTTGACGATCTCTCCTGCGTGGGTGTTCAGGCCCCGCGCGAGCGCCGGATCGGACTGGCACGCGCCCTTCCAGCCGCGGTCGGCCAAGGCGAGGGCGTACGGCAGGGTGACGTTGGTGAGCGCGTACGTCGAGGTGTGCGGAACGGCACCGGGCATGTTCGCCACGCAGTAGAAGATCGAGTTGTGGACGCGGTAGGTCGGCTCGGCGTGGGTGGTCGGTCGGGAGTCCTCGAAGCAGCCGCCCTGGTCGATGGCGATGTCGACCAACACACTGCCCGGCTGCATCCGCGAGACCAGGTCGTTGGTGATCAAGGTCGGCGCCTTGGCCCCGGGCACCAGCACCGCACCGATGACCAGGTCGGCGTCCAGCGCGGCCCGCTCGATCTCGTAGGCCGTCGAGGCAATGGTCTGGATGTGGCCGTGGTAGATCCGGTCAGCCTGCCGCAGTTTCTCGATGTTCTTGTCCAGCAGCAGGACCTCGGCCTGCATTCCGAGCGCGATCACCGCCGCGTTCATGCCCGACACCCCGGCGCCGAGGACGACGACCTTGGCTGCGTGCACTCCTGACACGCCACCCATCAGCACCCCTCGACCGCCCCCCTGCCGCATCAGGTGGTAGGCCCCGGCCTGCGGCGCGAGTCGGCCCGCGACCTCACTCATCGGGGCCAGCAGGGGCAGGGCACCGTCGGCGGTCTGCACGGTCTCGTAGGCGATCGAGGTCACCTGGGCGGCGAGCAGCGCGTTGGTGCACGGCCGGCTGGCGGCCAGGTGGAGGTAGGTGAACAGCAGCTGATCGGGCCGCATCAGCTCGTACTCGACGGCGATCGGCTCCTTCACCTTCATGATCATCTCAGCCTCGCCCCAGACCTGATCATGGTCAGGCACAATCGTGGCTCCCGCGGCGGCGAACTCGTTGTCGGGTATCGACGAGCCGCTTCCGGCCCCGGCCTCGATGAGTACCTGGTGTCCGTGCCGGGTCAGCTCGTGCACGCCCGACGGGGTGATCGCCACCCGGAACTCGTTGTTCTTGACTTCCGACGGGACACCGATCAACATCTGCAACTCCTGGGCCGTGCGGGCGAAGGTTCTGGCGTCCGGGCGCGGGCTCCCGATCAATTCGAGCATAGACCTGGCTGCGCGCGGCAGAACGACGACGCGGCAGAGTGCGGCCGGGGTGGTCCGGCCGACACCCCAGTGCGCCGAGTGCGCAGTCAGGTGGGTCCTGCACCCGGTCGAAGCGACCGGTCCTGCGCAGTCGCGACACCGGCCCGCCGTCGGACCGACCCCTCAGGCGCCGGAGGCCGAGGGGTGCAGGGAGGCGTCCCGGGCGGGCCACGGGGCATCGGCGGGGCGGAGCCCGGCGTACCCGCGCTGTCTGGCCGCCCACGCCGCCAGGGCGCCTGCGGTCAGCACCGGGTTGTGCAGGCGGCCGGCCAGCAGGGCGTCGACCACGTCTGACAGCGGGGCCCAGACGGTGTCCATGTCCGCCTCCTCACCGTGCCGGACGAACCCTTCGGGTGCCGGCACCGGGCTGAGGTCGCGGGCCAGGTAGATCCGGAGCGACTCGGTGACCATCCCGGGCGAGGTGAAGAAGTCGACCAGGACGTGCCACTGCGACGCGGCCAGCCCGACCTCCTCGGCCAGCTCCCGCTGGGCCCCCACTAGGTAGTCCTCGCCGTCGACGTCGAGCAGACCGGCCGGGGGCTCGACCAGCTTGTGTCGCACCGGGTGCCGGTACTGGCGGACCAGGACCACCCGCTCCTGGTCGTCGAGCGCGATCACTCCCACCGCACCCGGGTGGCGGAGGTACTGCCGCTGCATCGTGTGCTCGTCGGGGCCCAGCACGGAATCCTGGACGTAGGTCGTGACCGCCCCCCCGGCCAGTTCCTCGCTGGCCAGCACCGGCCAGTCGACCGGTTGGTCGGTCAACTCGGCGACCGTCAAGACGTGGGGGGCCGGGTCGATCACGCGGCGTCCTCCACGACCGTCGGACCGTCGGTCTCGGGGTCGTCGACGGGCAGCCGGGTAGCGAGCTGACGACGCAGGGCGGCGCTGACCAGCCCGACGAACAGCGGGTGCGGGTGGGTCGGCCGCGACTTGAGCTCGGGGTGGGACTGGGTGGCGACGAAGTAGGGGTGCACCGCGCGGGGCAGCTCGACGAACTCGACCAGGGTCGAATCGGGTGACGTCCCGCTGATCACCAGACCGGCCTTCTCCAGGTCCTCGCGGTAGAGGTTGTTGACCTCGTAGCGGTGCCGGTGCCGTTCGCTGACCCGGGTGCTGCCGTACGCGTTGGCCACGATGCTGCCCCGCTCGAGCTCGGCGGGGTAAGCCCCGAGCCGCATCGAGCCCCCGAAATCACCCTCGCCGGAGACGATCGCAACCTGCTCGGCCATGGTCGCGATCACCGGGTGCGGGGTGTCGGGGGTGAACTCACTCGAATCCGCACCGTCGAGTCCGGCCAGGTGGCGGGCGACCTCGATCACCATCACCTGCAGGCCGAGGCACAGGCCGAGGATCGGGATCTTGTTCTCCCGGGCGTAGCGGACCGCGCCGACCTTGCCCTCGACGCCGCGGATGCCAAAGCCGCCGGGCACGCAGATCCCGTCCACGTCGCCGAGCATCCTCGCGGCGTCCTCGATGGCCTCGCACTGGTCCGAGGGCACCCAGCGGATGGTCACCTTGGCGTGGGCGGAGAAACCACCGGCACGGAGGGCCTCCACCACCGAGAGGTACGCGTCGGGCAAGTCGATGTACTTGCCGACCAAGCCGATGGTCACCTCCTCCTTGGGGTTGTGCACCCGGTCGAGCAGGTCGTTCCAGCGGGTCCAGTCCACGTCGCGGAACCGCAGGTCGAGCCGTCGCACGACATAGGCGTCCAGGCCTTCGCTGTGCAGCACCTTCGGGATGTCGTAGATGCTCGGGGCGTCGACGCAGGCCACCACGGCCGACTCATCCACGTCGCACATCAGCGAGATCTTCTTCTTCACCGAGTCCGGGATCTCCCGGTCGGAACGGCACACCACCGCGTCGGGTTGGATGCCGACCTGACGCAGCGCTGCCACCGAGTGCTGGGTCGGTTTGGTCTTGAGCTCGCCGCTCGGACCGATGTAGGGCACCAGCGAGACGTGCAGGAAGAAGATGTTGTCCCGGCCCACGTCGTGGCGGACCTGCCGGGCGGCCTCAAGGAAAGGCAGCGACTCGATGTCGCCGACGGTGCCGCCGATCTCGTGGATGACCACGTCGACCTCGGGACCGCCCATCCCGAGCATCGACTCCTTGATCTCGTTGGTGATGTGCGGGATCACCTGCACGGTGTCGCCGAGGTAGTCCCCGCGCCGCTCCTTGGCGATCACCGAGGAATACACCTTGCCGGTGGTCACGTTCGCCTCACCCGACAGGTCGCGGTCCAGGAAGCGCTCGTAGTGACCGACATCGAGATCGGTCTCGGAGCCGTCCTCGGTGACAAACACCTCGCCGTGCTGGAAGGGGTTCATGGTGCCCGGATCCACGTTGAGATAGGGATCGAGCTTCTGCATGGTCACCCGGAGGCCGCGGGCCACCAGCAGACTCCCGAGACTCGAGGCGGTGAGGCCTTTGCCGAGTGAGGAGGCGACGCCTCCGGTGACGAAGAGGTGCTTGGTCTGAGGAGGAGTACCCACGGACCTCCAGCCTAGGTGCTGCAGACCCGTTACGACGAACCGGCGCCCCGGGCGGGAGCGTTTCGGCCCACCGTGATGGCCGCGTAGAGGGCCGCCAGCTCGGTGGCCACGTCGTCCTCGTCGGGCCAGGTCGCCGCGCGCTCCCGGCCGGCGGCGGCCAGCGCGGCGGCGGCGGTCGGGTCGTCGAGGAGACCACCGACAGCCGCGGCGGCGGCGGCCACGTCCCCGGTGGGGACGAGGCGGGCGGCGCTCCCCACGAGCTCCACGATCCCACCGACCTCGGTGCTGACCAGGGGGACGCCGGCCAGCAGCGCCTCCTGGGCTACCAGCGCCCGCGCCTCCCAGGTCGAGGTGAGCAGCACGACGTCGGCCGCGGCGTACGCGTCGACGGCGGTGGGCAAGGCCCCGGCCAGCAGCACCCGACCCCGCCCGGCGGCGATCCGCCGTTCGAGCGCCGGCCGCTCCGGGCCCTCCCCGACGACCACGAACCCGACGTCGTCTCGGGCGAGCCGGTCGGCCACGTCGACGACGAGCCCGAGGTTCTTCTGCGGCGCGAGCCGACCGACGGTGAGCACGATCGGCCCGTCCAGACCGCAGCGAGCGCGGAAGGCGGCCGGGTCGGCGTGGGTGAGGTCCAGCTCGGGCGCAGCGACCGGACCGAGCCGGGCATCCGGTGCGCCGAGCTGGCGCGCCACGGCCACCAGATCGCTGCTTGCGCCCAGCAGGACGCGGGCCCGGCGCGCGGTCATCCGCTGCAGCAGCCGGCCCAGCCGGGCCGATGCGCCCGAGCCGCGCGGGGGTTCGTTGTGCCAGCTGACCACCACCGGTGGGCCCCCCAGCTCGGCGCCGACGGCCAGCGCTCCGGCCTTCAGTCCGTGAGCGTGGACGACGTCGGCCCGACGGCTGCGCCCCAGCTCACGCAGCGGGCGGGCCGTCAGACCGTGGGCCCGAGCCGTCTCCTCGGGAGCGTAGACGACCACCTCGTGACCGGCGGCCGCCAACCGCCCGACCACCGAGGCCACGTGCCGCCCGATCCCCCCGGTGCTCCCGGTGAGTACCTGGGTGATCCTCATCGTCGGCCCCCGGGTGCATGGTCCTCGGGGGCCGGCCGACGGCGGCGTAGGGCGAGCACGTCGCGCAGCAACCCGCGGTCGACGACCAGCACCGTCCCACCGTAGAGGAGTGTGGCGGCCGCGGCCGCGGCAAGCGCGGCCAGCAACGCCGGGACGAGGGCAAGGTCGGCGGCAGCCCGGGCCGGCCAGCCCACCAGTGCCCCGACCACCACGGTCAGCGGCAGCACCGCCGCGAGCGTTCGCCCGAGCCCGAAGCGGACGTCGCCCGCGGCCCGCCGGATCGCGAGCCAGCCGACGACGGCGCCGACGATCATCCCCACCGACGTCGCGGCGGCGATCGCGGTCACGGTGCGGGTTCCCAGGTCGAGAGCGGCGGTGAGCCCGACGCCGGCCGCGACCACCAGCCAGGCGGTGACCGTCATCGTCCCGGTGGCCCGCGCAAGCCGGTGGCTGAGCAGCACCCGGTTGGCCAGCCCCAGCAGGCTGAACCCGAGCACGGCCGGAGCGAACGCGGCGATCGGCCAGGCCAGGGCCTCGGTACGCCCGGAGCCCGGTCCGAGGACGAACACCCGCGCCACCGGCACAGCGGTAGCCGCCAGCACCGCCGCCCCCAGCCCGGCGAGCACCACGACGGGTCTCCCGACCGCGCGCAGGGTGTCGGCGGTGGCGGTCCAGCCGTGGTCGGCAACCTGGGTGAGCCGGGGGAAGACCACCTGGAGCAGCGGCGCGACGAGCACGGCGTACGGCAGCAGGTAGATCGCGTTGGCCCACTCGTTACGGGTGACGGCCCCGGGATCGCCGGAGCGCTGCGCGACCCAGATGGCCAGCAGCGTCGTCAGCTGCTGGGCCACGAGCCCGGTGACCCCGGCGCCGGCGATCCGACCGATCTGACCGGCGTCCCCGGCCGCGAACCGGAGCGTGGGCCGCAGTCGGACCCCGACCCGACCGAGCGGGATCACGGTGGTCGCGGCCAGCACCACGACCCCGGCCGTGGTCCCCCACCCCAGCACGGCCACCGAGGTGGCGCTGAGTCGGGACGGGTCGTCCACCCCCGCCGTCGGGGCGACCGCGGCGAAGATGAGGTAGCCGAGGATCACCACCACGGCCGACAGCAACGGGGCGAGCGCGGCGGCGACGAACCGGTGGTGGGCCTGCAGCACCCCCGCGGCCACCACGGCCAGGCCGTAGAGCCAGATCTGCGGGGCGAAGATCATCAGCAGCGCGGTGCCGACGGCGACCCCGCCGTCGCAGGAGGCGGAGACGAAGGTCCGGGCGTACAGCGGGGCGCCGACCAGGGCGATCATCGCGGCGGGGGTCAGCACCAGCAGGGTCCAGCCGAACAGGGCCGAGGTGGTCCGGGCCGCCTCGGTCTGCCGACCTGCTCCGAGGTGGCGGGCGACCACCGGGACCACGACTCCGGCGAGCACCCCGCCGGCCACGACCTCGAAGAGCACGTTGGGGAGCTTGTTGGTGGCGGTGTAGACGTCGCCGAGGCAGGTGTCACCGACGGTCTTGGAGAAGACCAGCCAGCGACCGAAACCGAGCAGCCGAGAGGCCAGCGTCAAGGCGGCGAGCACGGCCGCGGTGGACACGAAGCTCGTCCGGCTCAACCCGGGTCCTCGGTGGTGGTGGCCGGGTCAGCGACGACGGGTGGGCGGCCGACCTGGTCGAGGCGCCGCAGCACCGGTGTGGCGTCGATCACCACGGAGAAGCTCACCCGCTCACTGGCCACGTTGAGACCGGCGACGACGATCAGGGCGAGCAGCCGTCCCCGCTGGGAGAGCCGCCGGACCGCGACCGTCGCGACGGCGGCGCCGAGCCCGTTGGCCCCGGAGTCGCCGAGCATCGCCTGACCAGCCAGGTCGGCCGGGAGCGCCCCGACAACCGCACCCAGGATCGGGGCTCCGCCTCGTCGGCTCAGGGCGAGCGCCGTCACAGCCACCACCTTCCCCGCCCGGCCCGGCCGCAGGTCGAGCAGGTTGGTGAGGTTCGCCGCTCCGGCGACCAGGACGGTGTCGAGGACAACGTCGACGACGCGGCCGCCACCCGGACGTCGGACCGCGACCCAGGTGCAGGACGCCAACGCGGTCAGCCCGACCCCCGCGATCTTGATCATCCCGGTGGTCAGCCGTCCGTGGCGCAGCGCACCGAGATGCCCGCGGAACCCCTTGGCCTGTTCACCTTCGACCAGGTCGTCGACCAGCCCCACGGCCCCGGCCCCGAGTACCGCCAGCGCAACCGGCCCGTACCCCTGCCGCTCCCGGTGGCGAAAGTGGTCAGGGACGACCCGGGACACGCCGTCGGAGCTGTCGTTCGTGACCACTTTCGCGAGGACCAGACCCGCCAGGACGCCGATCACGGCCGCCGGTCCCCCGCCCAGCGTGACGGGCTCGCCGGCGTGGTTGAGTCGCGTCCAGCGGCTCGGGTGCGCGGTGCGGCGACCGACGGCGTACCGGGTCAGCCCGTACGAGGTGCCCGCAGCCACGACGGCGGCCGCGGCGCTCGGCACGAGTCCAGGAGATCTCACCGGATCGGCAGGTCGGGGGCCACCGCGTCCCCGGTGGCGCCGTAGTGGCCCTGGCCGTCAAGGCTCTGCTCCTGCAGCGCGAGCACGGTGGTGGTGACCCCGCTCGGCAGGTCCGCGACGTCGACGGTGCTGAGCTTCTCGGCGTCGGGGCCGGCGGTCCGGAGGACCTGGACGTCGGTGCCGGCGACGTCGAGGGAGTTCGGACCGGCGACGACGACCCCGTTGGAACCGGGACGCAGGGCGAGCTCGGCCTGGGTGTGGGCGGTGATCACGTCGTTGCCCGGCTTCTGGTCGCCAGGCGTCGCCGCCGGGGCAGTCACCACGATGGCCAGCGACGCCCGCTGGGTCACCTTCGAGTCGACCGAGACGAGCCGCGCCGCGGAGAGTCCCTTCAGCAGCTCGGTGGACGCGGCGTCGACCGGACCGGCGGTCGGGGCGAGCAGACCCTGGGCCAGCACCGCGCCGTACTGCGTGGCCAAGGTCGCGTCCGCCGCGACCCCGATCCTGGCCGCGAGCGGCCTCATCACCCCGGCCACCTCGGCCTTCTTGGTGGTGTCGAAGACGTTGCGACTCACCTCGACGTTGCTGACCACCTCGCCACCGGCCGCGGTAACCGCCTGACTGATCGTGCTCACGACCCGGGTCGGGGCGCCCGGCATGGCGATGACGGCCACACTGTCGCCCTGCAGCGCGTTCGTGATCAGCGGCAGCCCCACCTTCTCGGCGTAGTTGTCGCGGTAGGCGTCGAGGGCGTTGCGTTGCGTCAGCTCGGCCCGGATGTCCTGCAGCTCTTTGCGGTCGGCGCTCGCAGCCGACTGGATCGTCTCGTTCGCCGGATCGCTCAGCAGCGTCACCCCGAGAACGATGCCGAGCGCCAGGGCCAGGAACACCGCCATCAACGAGACGATGTGATAGCGGAAGTTGATCAAGAGAAAAGTCCTCGTATCCAGTAGACCAGGTCGTTCCAGCGGGCCACCAGCAAACTGCCGACCGCCTGGCCGAAGTCGGTGAAGGCCAGCGCGGCGACCAGCGCCACCACCGCGGAAAGCATCAGCAGCACGAGGTAGCCCGCGCTCACCGAGCTGCGGTAGATCCGCGACACGCCCTTGGCGTCGACGAGTTTCGGGCCCACCCGGAGCCGGGTCAAGAACGTGGACGCCATGCCCGCTCGTCCCTTGTCCAAGAACTCCACGAGGGACGCGTGAGTTCCCACCGCCACCAGCAACCGGGCACCCTTGGAGTCGGCCAACAGCATCGCGGCGTCCTCGGAGGTGCCCAAGGCCGGGAACAGGACCGCCGTCAGCCCGAGCTTCTCGACCCGTTCCACCCCGGGGGCCCGGCCGTCGCGGTAGGCGTGCACGACCAGCTCGGCCCCGCACTTGAGCGCCGCGTCGGAGCAGGAGTCCATGTCACCGAGGATGATGTCGGGCTTGAGTCCCACCTCCATCAGCGCGTCGGCACCACCGTCGACGCCCAGCAGCAACGGCTTGTACTCGCTGATGTAGGGCCTCAGCGCGTCGAGGTCGGAACGGTAGTCGTAGCCGCGGACCACGATCAGCACGTGCCGGCCCTCGATCACGGTCTGGATCTCGGGGACGCCGACGCCCTCGAGCAGCAGCTCCTTCTCCTGACGCAGGTACTCCATGGTGTTGTCGGCGAACGCCTCGATCTGGTCCGACAGACCCGCGCGGGCGAGCTCCATCTGTTCCTCGAGCAGCTCGACGGTCATCGGCGTGCCCTCGGCCAGCACCCGACCCTCGAGGTCACGCAGCCGACCACCGTCGAGCACGACCCGGTCACCCTCCTGCAGCTCGGTGAGCACGTCCCCGCCGGCGTCGTCGATGAGGGGAATGCCGGCGTCGAGCAGGATGCCCGGCCCCAGATTGGGGTAGCGACCCGACGTCGACGCGACGGCGTTGACCACGGCCGCCGGCCCGCACCGGACGAGTGCCTCCGCGCTCACCCGGTCGAGGTCGCTATGGTGGATGATCGCGATTTCGCCGGACTTCAGCCGCTTCGTGAGGTTCTTGGTTCGGCGATCCACCCGGACGACGGCCCCCACCTCGGGGGACGGGCCGCCGAGGAACGACGGCAGGCGAGCAGCGGGCAACCTCATGATCTCGTCAGTCTCCCACGCAGCCGCGTCCAGACCGTGTCGGCCGAACGCGCGCCCCGGCCCGACCGGTCAGTTCCTGTCCGACACGCCGCAGGAACCCGGCAAGACCTGGCCGGTCGGCGTCAGTGGGACGCGTGGTGGCGGGCAGCGAGCTCGACCAGCTCACCCGCGTGGGCCAGGGCGGAGTCGGTGGTCTGGATGCCGGCCATCATCCGGGCCAGCTCCTCGGCGCGGGCGGTCTCGGCCAGCTCGGTGACCCCGCTGGTGGTGACCTGGCCGTCGTCGGGCTTGACCACCACGAAGTGCCGGTCGGCGAAGGCGGCGACCTGAGCCAGGTGGGTGACCACGATGACCTGCGCGTGCTGGGCCAGGGTGGCCAGCCGGCGCCCGATCTCCACCGCGACGGCCCCACCGACGCCGGCATCGACCTCGTCGAAGACGAAGGTGCGGGCGCTCGAGCGCGCGGCCAGCACGACCTCCAGCGCGAGCCGAACCCGCGACAGCTCGCCGCCGGACGCGACCTTGGCCAGGGCGCGGGGCGGACTGCCGGGGTTGGCGCTGAATAGCAGCTCCACCGCGTCACGCCCGTCGGGCCCCAGGTGCGGCCCGCGCGTGACGGCGAAGCTCAGCCTGGCGTGCGGCATGGCCAGAGCGGACAGCTCGGCCACGACCTGGTGCGACAGCTCCGCGGCGGCCGCGCTCCGGCTCGCGGACAACTCGTCGGCCACCGCGTGCAGGGTGGTGTCGAGCGCGACCACCCGCGCCTCGAGCTGCTCGATCCGGTCGTCCGCAGCGACCAACCCACCGAGCCGGTCCCGCGCCCGGACCGACCACTCCAGCACCTCGTCGGCGCTGTGCCCGTACTTGCGGGTCAGCAAGGCCAGCGCCGAGCGGCGGGCCGCGATCTGTTCGAGGCGCCCGGGTTCGGCGTCGAGCCGCTCGAGGTAGCGGGCCAGATCCGCGGTCACGTCCGCGACCAGGTAGCCGATCTCAGCGGTCCGCCGGGCCAGGTCGGCGGCTCCCGGGTCGGTCTCGGCCAGCGTCTCGGCCGACCGTCGCGCCCGCGCCAGCCCGTTCAGGGCTCCGCCGTGCTCGTCGTCGTCGCCGGCCAAGGCCTCGATCGTCTGCTGGGCGTGGCCGCGCAGGTCGTCGGCCTGCTGCAGCCGCTCCGCCTCGGCGGCCAGCTCGACGTCCTCACCGGGTTGCGGATCGACCCGGGCGATCTCCTCGAGCCCGTACGTCAGCAGGTCGACCTCGCGGGCGCGTTCCTGGGCGGCGTTGCGCAGGTCGACGAGCTCACCGGCTGCCCGTTGGTGCTCGACCCAGCGGTCGCGGTAGGACTCCAGCCGGGCCAGGTGCTGCTCCCCGGCGTACCGGTCGAGGACGGTGCGCTGCCGTTCGGGCTGACCCAGCCGGACCTGCTCGGACTGCCCACAGACCGTCACGAGGTCACCGGCCACGTCGGCGCAGAAGGAAGCGGGCACCGCGGCGCCACCCAGGAAGGCGCGGGAGCGGCCGGCGGCGGTCAGGTGCCGGGCCACGATCAGCTCGGTGTCGTCGAGCTCTCCCCCGGCTCCTTCGACCCGTCGCTGCAGGGCGAGGTCGTCGACGGTGAACCGCCCCTCGACCCGCGCCCGGGCGGCGCCGTTACGCACCGAGCGAGGGTCGGCCCGGCCGCCGAGCAGCAAATCGATGCTGCTGACGATCATCGTCTTACCGGCTCCGGTTTCCCCGGTCACCACGGTGAGGCCAGGACAGGGCACCAGGGTCGCCTCGTTGATCACGCCGAGGTCGCTGATCCGCAGCTCGGTGATCATGCGCGTCTCGTTCCGGGCCCGTCGATCATCACGTGCCCGGAACCCGGCCGCGCCAGCCCTCGACCCGGAGCCCGAACTTGCGCACCAGTCGATCGGTGAACGGGGCCTGGGAAAGCCGGGCGAGGCGAAGCCGCCGCCGGCCCTGGACGACCTCGACCTCCATCCCGCGGCACAGCGGGGTGCTGCGCCGACCGTCGCACCAGACCACACCCTCGGTCGGCGTCTGGTGCAGCACCTCGATCACCAAATGAGAGTCGGGGCTGAGCACCAGCGGGCGGGCGAAGAGCGCGTGCGCGGACAGCGGAACGACGAGCAGGGCCTCCACCCCGGGCCAGATCACCGGACCGCCCGCGGAGAAGGCGTACGCCGTCGAACCGGTCGGGGTGGCCACGATCAACCCGTCGCAGGCCCAGCGCGAGAGGGGACGGCCGTCGATCTCGACCAGGATCTCGATCATCCGCTCGCGAGCGGCCTTCTCGATCGACACCTCGTTGATCGCGAAGCTCGACCAGACCGGGTGCTCGTCGGCGTAGACCGTGACGTCGATGGTGAGGCGTTCCTCGACCGCGTAGGAGCGGTGGACGACGTGCTCGACGATGAGGTCGATCTCGCTCGACTCCGCCTCGGCGAGAAAGCCGACGTGACCCAGGTTGACCCCGAGCAGCGGGGTGTCGGTGTCGACCACCCACTCCGCTCCGCGGAGGATGGTGCCGTCCCCGCCGAGCACGACCAGCAGCTCGAAATCCCCCGGTGGCCGCTCGTGACAGACCCCCATGTCGCCGTCGGCGGACCCGCGACTCTCGACCCCGGTGAGCTCCTCGGCGCGAGTGTCGGGTGCCCCCGAGCGGAGCAAGGCGAGGTCGTCGGGCGGGACCATGGAAACGATGCCGGCCGACGACAGCCCCGCGACGAGGCGGTCGAGCAGCTTGACCGCCTCGGCCCGGCCGGTATGGGTCAGGATCGCCACCCGCCGGACGCCGGGCTCCGTGGGTCGATCGGAGGCGGGGCCGGCGGTCACGCGCTCAGCATAGGGTGCGGCTCCCACGCCCCAGCCCGTCCAACCCTCTGCCCCACTCCTGGCGAAAGTGGTCAGAGACGACCCTGGACACGCCGTACGGAGCTCGAGAACTGACCACTTACTACTCAGTAAGTGGGCTCAGGGGGCCGAGGTGAGTCAGGTTGCGGGCCCTCGCGGGCTCGGCGCGGCGAAGCAGGACGAAGAACTCCTGGTTGCCGGCCGGGCCCGGCAGCAGGCTCATCACGGCGGCATGCAGCCGCCAGCCGAGCTCGGACGCCGCCGCCACCACCCCCCGGACCGCCTCAGCTTGCAGCCGCGGGTCGCGGACCACGCCCTTGCCGACGCGCCCCTTGCCGAGCTCGAACTGCGGTTTCACCATCAGCAGCAGAGATCCCCCGGGATCGACGACACCGACCAACGGCGCGATGATCTTGGTCAGCGATACGAAGGAGACATCGGCGACGACCCAGTCCACCGGTGTACCCCCGACGTGAGCCAGGTCCAGGTCGCGTAGGTGCAGCCCTTCGTGGACCCGGACCCGGGGATCGGAGCGGAGCGGCTCGGCCAGCTGGTCACGGCCGACGTCGACCGTCACCACCTCGGTGCAGCCCCGCTCCAGGAGCACCTGGGTGAACCCGCCGGTCGAGGCACCCGCGTCCAGGGCGCGCCCGGACGGTGTCAGCTGCAGGTCGTCGAGGGCGCCGATGAGCTTGCCTGCGGCCCGGGAGACGTAGGTCGACGCCGCGTCCGCCAGCCGTACGTCGTCGGCCTGGGTCACCAGCTGCGACACCCGACGGGCGGCCACGCCCTGAACCAGGACCGACCCGGCGGCAACCAGCTGCTGGGCTCGACCACGGGTGGTCGCCAGCCCGCGTTGGACCAGGACCAGATCGAGCCGTACGGGGCGGTCCGGGTCGGTCACGGTCGGGGCCGGGGGTGCAGAGTCGGACGTGGGCGGGGTGTCACTCATCCCGTCAGCCCGCGCGACTCGCCGCGGGGCTGATCTTGCAGGTGCGCGTGCAGGGTCTCGTGGGCCCGGGTCAACCTCTCGTGATGCTCGCGCAACGGCAGCGACCCCAGCCCGATCATCGCCGCGAGCGCCGCGTCGACCTCGGGCTGACCGGTCCGCGGGGGCCGGTCGTCGGCACCGTCGACGCACGCCGGGTCGACCGGGGCGGGTACGGGGGCGTGCTCGGCTGGGGAGCTCATGATCAGAGGTCACCGCCGTCGATCGGTCTCGGCTGAGCGACAGCCCGCTTGGCCGCGCCCTCAGCCGGCGCCGTCTGCTGGGCGGCGGTCTGGGCCGGGGCCTGCCGTACGGCTGCTTTCTGGGCGGGAGACTGTCGCGCAGCGGCCTTGGCTGCCGACGACTTCTTCGTGGCCTGGTTGCGGGCGAGCGACACATCACCAGCCGGCGGTTCCGCTGCGACTCCGCCGGCCGCCTTCCGCCCGGCTCCCCTCGTGGCGGGAGCTTTCGTGACGGGAGCTTTGCTGGCCGGAGCTTTGCTGGCCGGAGCTTTCCTGGCAGGGGCCTTCCTGGCGGGCGGGACGGGAGCAGGGGCGTACGGCGAGGCAGGGGCGTACGGCGAGGCGGGGACGGACTCGGAGTCGAGCTCGTCCAGCCGCCGCCGCAGCTCGGCGACCTGCGCCTGGAGCTCATCGACCTGGTCGCCCCGGGCGAAACCTAGCCGGGTCGCCGCCTTCTCCACTTCGGACCCGATCAAGTTCTCGAGCATCTCGCGGTTCGCCCGGCTGGCGTTGAGGATGTCGTCGGCGAGCTTGCTGATCCGCTCCTGTGCGTCGGTCGCCGCATCCTGGAGGCCAGCATGGACCAGCAGCCCGCGAGCTGCGGCCGCGGCCCGCTCCCGGCTGGCCTTAGAGGCACCACTGACCAGGTTGACGTAGTTCTGCAGAGGTTCGAACACCGTGATCAGCTCCGGTCGACGTGGGCGGCAGGTCCGCGGTCCAGGGTAGTCAGCACGTCAGCGGTCCGGCAGGTCCGACCCGCGTCGGCCGTCGCCCAGGTCAGCTGGGCCGCGGCCCACAGGGCGTCGAGCCACGAGCCCGGCGTTGTCGGCTCGCGGTCGAGGGTGATCCCGCCGTCGACCAGCCGGGCGGTCTGCTCGCCGCAACGCACGGAGTCGACGTCCGGCGCAACAACGGGGGCCGGCTGCACAAGCGCCCGCAGATCGGCTCCCACGTAGGTCGGGCGTGAGCCCGGCTCGGCCGCCAGCAGGTCCTTGGGTCCGTGTGATCCGGTCAGTACGAGCAGGCTGTCCAGGCCGAGGCGGACGGCACCCTCGATGTCGGTGTCCAGCCGGTCACCCACGAAGATCGCGCGACCGGCGTCAAGCCGTCGGATCGTCTCCGCGATCAGGGGCGGATACGGCTTGCCAGCCACCTCCGGGTCGACATCGACGGCCGTCCGGACGGCTTGCACCGCCGCGCCGTTGCCCGGTACCAGGCCGCGATCTGTCGGACGGGTGGGATCGGTGTTCGTCGCGAGCCAGTGCGCCCCGCGCTGGACGGCGAGAGCGGCCTCGGTGATCAGCTGCCAGGACAGGTTCGGGTCATAGCCCTGCATCACCGCCGCCGGCGCGTCGTCGGCACTGCCCACAGCAATCAGCCCGGCCTCCTCCAGCGCCGCCTGCACTCCGGCTCCGCCGACGGCGAGCACCCGAGCCCCGGTCCCGAACCGCTCCACCAACAACCGGGCACCGGCCTGCGCCGAGGTCACCACGTCGGCGGCCTCGGCCGGGATTCCCAGCTCCCGCAGGTGGATCGCGACGGCGTCCGGCGGCCGGGCCGCGTTGTTGGTGACGAAACCGACCCGGACGTCGAGCTCGCGGAGAGCCGAGATCCCCTCGGCCGCGCCGGGGACCGGGTCAGGTCCCAGGTAGACGACCCCGTCGAGATCGAACAGGGCCGCGTCGTACCCCTCGATCATCAGACCCTGTGTCGTACTCATCGGTCCTCCCCGTCTTCGGCTTCGTCGTCGTGATCCGCCGCGCTCGCCTCGCCCTCCGCGTGGTCGGCCGGTTCGTGATCATCGAGATCGGCGGTATCCGTGGCGAGATCGTCGACGACCAGGTCGTCCACACCCACGTCGACCGAGTCTTCCTCGGCGTGATCTTCGTCCTCGTCTTCGTCGTCCGGGTCCTCACCGACGACGAGATCCATCCCGTCGAGCTGGTCGACCCGCTCCTGAGCGTCGGTGTCTCCGTCGACGTCGAGGTCGGCGGCGGTGGCGAAGGCCTCGCGCGCGCGGTCGGCGTCGCCGTTCTCGAGGCTCAGCTCGCCGTACGCGTAGTGCAGGCGGGCAAGGCCCTCGCGTGCCCCCGGTCGTTTGGTACTGGCTCGACCCAGCTGGACGATCGCCTCGTCGAGGACCCGCAGCGCTTCGGGGCGTTGTCCGAGGTCGTCTCGCAGCCCGGCCTCGACCATCCGCAGCTCGGCCCACTGATCGACCGAGAGCTCGGCGGAGTGGCCCTCTCGGACCAGCCGCATCGCCGCGTCGGTGCGGCCCAGAGCGCGCTCGCAGTCGGCCATCACCGGCAGATAGTCGTTGCTCCCCGTCATCCGGCGCAGTGCGCGGTACTCCCCCAGTGCCACGTCGAACTTTCCTGCGGCGTAGGCGGTCTCCGCCGTTGCCTCGCGCACGATGGGCAACCGGGCCGCCCGGCGCCGCGCGGCCTCGGCGTGGGCGTACGCCAGCTCGGGATCGTCCTCGATGAGCTGTCCGGCGCGGAGCAGGTAGCTCGCCACGATCTCCGCGAGCTCCTTCGGTAGACCTCGGAGTTCGGCACGGACCCGACGATCAAGGAGCCGGATGTCGACGTCGGTGGGTACCGGCGGTTCGTCATCACGTCGCCGCAGACCCGGCGGCGGGGTGTAAGGCGTCCGATCGTCCCGGTCACGGCGGGCCGGACGTGATACCGAGCCCGAGCCTGCCGGGCGACCTCGATCCTCCCGGGCCGGACGTCCGCGCTCGTCCCACGGTCGGGAACGGTCGGGGGCGCCGCGTCGCTGACCGGTCGAGCCGGCACCGGCACCCGACGCAGGACGTCCGTACCCCGGCCGCCCACTGCCGGTTCCCCCCGACGTCTCGCGGTTCGCACCCGGGCGTTCAGCCCGATACGGCCGACCCTGGTCCTCTCGGCTGCCGCTGCGTCCGCGGTTCTCCCACGGTTGGCCGCTGGCCCCCCGGTTATCACGACCCCGGTCATCACGACCCCGGTCATCACGATTCTCCGGCCGACTCCGGTCCGGCCGGGGACGATCGTCGCGCAGGGGTCGTCCACCTCCCGACGTGCCTTGGCCGTAGCCGCTCCGTTCGGGTCGACCGCGGTCATCACCACGTCGATCATTGCTGGCCCAGTTGTCGCGTCCCCCGCTCGTCCGGCTGCGGTCGCCACCCCCGGTTCGGTCGCCGCGGCTGCTGCGGTCGTCGGAGCCACGATCGTCTCGACCACGATCGTCTCGACCACGATCGTCCCGACCACGGCCTGCCGGACCTTGTTCGTCCCGGCCACGATCGTCTCGACTGCGATCCTTCGGGCGGCCGAAACTCGAACCCCGAGTGCCGCTGGACCCTGTCGATCCGGCTGGGCGTCCGTATCCCGAGCCGCCTGACCCGGATCCTGGGCGGCTCGAGCCAGATCGGCCGGAGCTGGAGCTGCCGTAACCCGACCCAGACGCACCCGTACGACCCGAACCTGCGCGGCCGGAGCCGGATCGGCCAGCACCTGAGCCCCCGGTTCCCGATCCACCCGAACCTCGGTTCGGGGGTCCACCGGAACCTTTGCTCGGGGGTCGACCAGAACTCGAACCGGATCCGCCGGACCCTCCCGATCCGCCACGTCCGTTCGGCGGTCGGCCTCCACGGCGCGCATCGTCAGTCACCTGGTCATCTTGCCAGGCGGAGCGCCGGGGGGACTACGCCGACAGCCCGCCGCGACGTACTGAAGGCCCGAACCGCCTCCGGCCGATCCCTCGGTCCGGATCGACCACCGTAGGTCGGGGCCTGGGCGTAGCCGGCTCGACGGGTCGGCAGCAGCTGATGCGAGGCTGGGAGCCGGGTGCCGACCGGCGAGGCCGCGCTCCCCAATCACCGACGCCCGGAGCAGCCGCGGAAAGGAAGCCACGATGCGCGCGATCGTCTTCGACCAACCGAAATCATTCTCCCTGCAGGAGCTGCCCGATCCCGAGCCCGGGTTCCGCGAGGTCCGGGTCCGGGTGGAGGCGGTGGGACTATGCGGAACCGACGTCCACGTGCTCGACGGCGAGTTCGCCCCGACCCGCTACCCGATCATCCCCGGGCACGAGACGTCCGGGATTGTCGATCAGGTCGGCGCTGGCGTGACCGAGCTGGCCGTCGGCGATCCGGTCAGCGTCGATCCGACCTTCACCTGCGGGGAGTGCTCGTTCTGCACCGTTGGCCGGTCGAACCTGTGCGAGAACTGGGACGGCGCCGGTGCGGCTCGGACGAACGGATCCGTCTCGGAGCTCTATGTTGCGCCGGTTCGCAACGTGCACCGGCTGCCCGACCACGTCGACCTGGCCCTGGCCGCGATGATCGAACCGCTGTCGTGCGCCATCCACGGCTTCGACCTCCTACCCCGGCGACTCGGTGAGCACTACCTGATCTACGGCGCCGGGACGATGGGTCTGCTGATGGCGCAGCTCGCTCCCCGGGCCGGCGCGGCGAGCGTCACCGTGCTCGACCGCAATCCGAGCCGTCTTGACGCGGCTCGCGACGTCGGGATTGGCCAGGTGGCGACCACGGTCGACGAACTTTCCACCGACCGTGCCCGCCGGACCGGCTGGGACGTCGTCATCGATTGCACGGGCGTGCTGGCCGCGATCGAGGACGGGTTGACCCGGGTCAAGCGCGGCGGGACCTTCCAGCAGTTCGGGGTTGCGGCGGCCGACGCGACCGCCTCGTTCAGTCCCTTCAAGATCTACAACGACGAGATCACCGTGGCCGGCTCGATGGCGGTCCTGCACTCCTACGCTCGCGCGGTGGAGATGTTCGCCGCCGGAGCGATACGGGCCGAGGCAATGGTGAGCCACGCGTTCGCGCTGGAGGACTACGGCGAGGCGCTCGAGATGTTTCGGGCCGGGACCGGTCGCAAGCTGCAGATCCGCCCGCGCGCGTGCCAGTCGCAGCAGCTGGGACCGGTTTCGGTGCCGGCCTGACCTGTCTGACCGCGGTGTGAAAGTCTCGTGACCCACGGCGCCGGACCGACACGGGCGACGTCGAAGCCAGCCGGATCCAGTCCAAGGGAGAGGTAGCCCGGTGACTCAGGTACAGGTAGCAGGAGTGGATTCCTCCACCCAGTCGTGCAAGGTCGTCGTCTGCGACGCCGACTCCGGAGAGGTGCTCCGGACCGCCCGTGCCACGCACCCCGACGGTACGGAGGTGCCCTCGGCGGCCTGGTGGCGGGCGTACGAGCAGGCGAGGGACAGCAGTCCGGGTCTGCTCGACGGAGTCACGGGTATCGCGGTCGGTGGTCAGCAGCACGGCATGGTGACCCTCGACGAGGACGGCGAGCCCGTCCGTGACGTACTGCTGTGGAACGACAACCGTTCCGCCCCCGACGCCCGCGACCTGATCGATGAGCTGGGGGGCGCCCCAGCGTGGGCCCAGGCCGTGGGATCGGTGCCGGTCGCCTCGATGACCGTGTCGAAGATCCGCTGGCTCGCACGCAGCGAACCGGAGAACGCGGCGCGGACCAGCCAGGTCGTGCTCCCCCACGACTGGCTGACCTGGCAGCTCGGCCGCCGGTCGTTCGCCCCGGTCACCGACCGGGGGGACGCGTCGGGCACGTGCTATTTCGACGCGACCGCCAACACCTACCGGCACGACCTCGTCGAGCGTGCCCTCGGACACGACCTGCAGCTGCCTCGCGTCGCCGGCCCCCACGAGATCGTCGGCGAGACCCCCGACGGCGTGGCCATCGCGCCGGGGACGGGCGACAACATGGCCGCAGCGCTCGGGCTCGGCCTCGTGCCCGGGGAAGCAGTCGTGTCGTTGGGAACCAGCGGCACCGCGTTCACCTGCAGTTCCGCGCAGACCTACGACGACTCCGGGGTGGTCGCCGGATTCGCCGACGCCACCGGTCGGTTCCTCCCACTGGTCTGCACCCTGAACGGCGCCCGCAACCTGCGCGCTACCGCCCGGCTGCTCGGCGTTGACCTGTCTGAGCTGAGCCAGCTCGCCCTTCAGGCCCCACCCGGCAGCGAAGGCGTCGTCTTCGTGCCCTACCTCGAGGGCGAACGCACCCCCGCCCTCCCTGACGCGCAGGGTGAGCTCGTGGGCTTGACGCTGCGCAACATGACACCCGCCAACATCGCCCGGGCCTCGATCGAGGGGGTGCTGTGGAGTCTCGCCTACGGGGTCCAGACGCTCCGGGAGCGGACCGGGACCATCAGCCGGATCACGCTCACCGGTGGGGCGGCCCAGTCGACTGCGGTGCAAGCCATTGCTCCTGCGGTGTTCGGGCTCCCCGTTGCCGTCACCGAGGAGTTCGAGGCGGTCGCCGTCGGGGCCGCCCGGCAAGCGGCCTGGGCGCTGACGGGCAACCTGCCGGAGTGGCCGGTGCCGATCCTGTCCCAACACGAGCCCACTTCGGCCGACGTCCGGGCCGCAGACGCCTTGATGGATCGCTACCGCACCGTCCTGCAGCGACACTTCCTCAGCACCTGACCACCTCCGCAGGTGTGGCAGCCCGGGAAGACCCCGAACTGGCCTGGCAGTTCACCAGGCTGTTGCTCACCCGTGCGCCGCTACTCCTGATCACGGACCGGAGGCACGTAGTGGTGCCAAGAGGATCCGGCGCCGCCTACGGAGGGGCTGGAAGCGGATCAAATGCCCGGTGACCTACCGATTGCGACGAGCCCAAGGCTCGCAAACCGCCCACCCCGCGCAGATCGGACCCACAGGAAAGGTCCAGAACGCACAAAAAGCGCGACCACGAATGGCCACGCTTTTTGTGTGTATGTCCGGCGACGTCCTAGTCTCCCACACGGTCCCCCATGCAGTACCATCGGCGCTGAGCGGCTTAACTTCCGGGTTCGGAATGGAGCCGGGTGTTTCCCGCTCGCCATGATCACCGAAACTCTATTGAGTTGATTGCGGTGTGCATAAAATGATGCACCTTCCCGACCGTAACTCGAGAACTTCACAGTGGACGCGTAGCACCTTTGTAGGAACAAGCCCTCGGCCTATTAGTATCGGTCAGCTCCACACATTGCTGTGCTTCCACATCCGACCTATCACCCAGTGGTCTGCTGGGGGCCTTACCAGGTTAACCTGTGGGAGCCCTCATCTTGGAGCGTGCTTCCCGCTTAGATGCTTTCAGCGGTTATCACTTCCGAACGTAGCCAACCAGCCGTGCCCTTGGCAGGACAACTGGCACACCAGAGGTTCGTCCGTCCCGGTCCTCTCGTAC
>JBPCRP010000110.1:0-45978 GCA_050996715.1 Propionibacteriaceae bacterium | reverse complement strand
GCCGCAGAGCAGTTGACCACGTCGGACTGAGACCACTCAGTCTCCGAGGCGCGGCTCCGGCTGACGCTGCCACGCGTTTTGCCTAGCCAGAGAGCGGAGGATACGAGATTCGAACTCGTGAGGGCGTGAACCCAACCCGCTTTCCAAGCGAGCGCCATAGGCCTCTAGGCGAATCCTCCGCGCGGAAGGTTACCGGCCGAGACGGGCTGGGGCGAATCGAGATCTGCAGCCGCGGGCGGACCTTCTCGGCTTGGGAGGGATCCGAGGATCCGGTAGTCTCGCCGCTGGTCCCCCGTGTGGCGGTAACTAGCCCAACTCCCCCAGGGTCGGAAGGCAGCAAGGGTAAGCAAGCTCTGCCGGGTGCGCGGGGGACCGCCTTCTTCTCAGTACGGTTTCTCTCAAGCTGGCTGGATCTCACTGAGTCCGTGCCGGGCCAGGATCGGCCCGAGCGTCGCCACGCCACCATGCTCGGCGAAAAGTTCCGCCACCAGCCCGGCCTCACGGGCCGCGAGCACGTTCGGCTCCTTGTCGTCGACGAACAGCACCTGCTCTGGTACGGCGTCCAACCGTTCCACGATCCGTCGGAAGTAGTCGGGGTCGGGCTTGGCCACCCCCAGCTCGAAGCTGTAGAAGTGGGCGTCAAACGCCCCGGCGTACCCCAGGAACTGCTGCATGTAGGCGCCACGAACGTTCTGCTGGTTGGTGGCCAGCGCGCACCGTACGCCGCTTTCCCGGAGCCACTGGACCGCTGCGATCATGTCCTGATCGACCACGATCCGGTTGGCCACCGACACCACGTCCTCGACCGGCACGGACAGGCCGAACTCGCCGATCACCTCGGCCGCCACGGCGCGGAAATCCTCCGCTCCGGCCATCGCCCGGCGCTCGGCGGTGAACAGCGCGATCACGAAGTCCTCGCCTCCGAACGCCGTCAGCTCGTCCAGCCAACCGGGCGCCAGCGACTGCAGCACCCCGTCGGCGTCGAACAACATCCACGAGAAGGTCACGAGCGAGCATGCTGTCACGACCGACAGGCCAGCCGGGGTGTCAGGGCAGACGAATAGGGTGCAGCACGTGGTGGACGAGGCGGACGTGACTGACGGGGACGGGCTCTTCGAGGCGCCGGCCCGTCCGGCGGCGGCCCCACTGGCCCTCTATCGGCGCTACCGGCCCGACACGTTCGCTCAGGTCATCGGCCAGGAGCACGTGACCGAGCCGCTGCAGCGGGCCCTGGTCAACAACCGGGTCAACCACGCCTACCTCTTCTCCGGCCCGCGCGGCTGCGGCAAGACCACGTCGGCCCGGATCCTGGCCCGCGCGCTCAACTGCATCCAGGCGCCGGTCGCCGAACCCTGCGGGGTCTGCGACTCCTGCCGGGACCTGGCGCGCGGCGGTCCGGGCAGCATCGACGTGATCGAGATCGACGCAGCCAGCCACGGCGGGGTCGACGACGCCCGCGACCTCCGCGAACGCGCCTTCTTCTCCCCGGTGAGCAGCCGCTACAAGATCTACATCGTCGACGAGGCGCACATGGTCACGACGGCGGGTTTCAACGCCCTGCTCAAGGTCGTCGAGGAGCCGCCGCCGCACGTCAAGTTCATTTTCGCCACCACCGAGCCCGAGAAGGTGATCGGGACGATCCGGTCCCGGACCCACCACTACCCGTTCCGCCTCGTCCCGCCCCGGGTGCTGACGGGCTACCTCTCCGAGCTCTGCGAGGCCGAGGGCATCGCCGTCGAGCCGGCGGTGCTGCCGCTGGTGGTCCGGGCCGGCGCGGGATCGGTCCGCGACTCCCTCTCGGTGCTCGACCAGCTGCTCGGTGGGGCGGCCGACAGCGGCGTCTCCTATGCGCAGGCCTCCGCCCTGCTCGGCTACACCCCCGACTCGCTGCTCGATGAGGTGGTCGACGCTTTTGCCGCGGGCGACGCCGGTGGGGTGTTCGCCTGCGTCGACAAGGTGATCGAGGTCGGCCAGGACCCCCGCCGGTTCGCCGAGGACCTGCTCCGTCGCATCCGCGACCTGGTAATCGTGGCCGCGGTGCCCGACGCGCTGCAGTCCGGACTGGTGGAGGTGTCGGGTGACCAGGCTGAGCGTCTCGCCAGCCAGGCCGCTTCGCTGGGAGCCGGTGAGCTGACCCGGGCGGCCGAGGTGATCGCGTCCGGGCTGACCGAGATGCGGGGTACGACGGCACCGCGGCTGCACCTCGAGCTCATGTGCGCCCGGGTGCTGCTTCCCGGCGCCGACGTGGACCACCGCGGGGTGCACGCCCGCCTCGACCGGCTGGAGCGACGGATCGGGATGACCGACGTGGCGCCGGCCGGGCCCACCGCGCCACCGTCGGACGCCGTACGCCCGCGGACCGCCCGGTCTGAGCCCACAGCGTCTGGCCCCGAGCCGATGACGCCGCACCCCGAGCCGCGCACCGATCCGGGCGACGGGTCGGCTGAGACCCCGGTCGGACCTCAGGATCGCAGCGGATCCGACACGACCGACGACCACGGCGGCGTCGTCGCCGAGCCGTCCGGGGGAGGGGTCGACAAGCCCGGTTCGTCGATGGGTCCCGATGACGGGCCGCCCGCCGAGGCACCAGCAACCAGTTCGCCGCCCCGACCGGCGGCTCCCGGGCCTGCGGCACCAACGGGATTCGCGTCGGCGCCAGCCGCCGTCCCTGCCCGATCCACCCCGGACGCACCGCGACCGACCGGGCTCAGTGTCACCGAGGTCCGCCGCCTGTGGCCCGAGGTGCTCGCCGAGGTCAGTGCGCGGCGCAAGTTCACCTGGATCCTGCTCAGCCAAGAAGCTCAGGTGACCGACGTCTCCGACGGCACCCTGATCCTCGGCATGTCGGAGGGCGGTCGCACCAACTTCGCCCGGGGCGGCAGCGAGGACATCCTGCACGAGGCGTTGATCGAGGTGCTCGGCACGGATCTCAAGATCGAGGCGATCATCGACGCCAACGCAGGAGGCGGCGGAGGTCGGCGACGTCCGCCCGCCAAGGACGAGGCAGTACCCGCTCCGGTGTCCGACCGAGGCTGGCCCGACCTCCCCACGCCCGGGTCTCCGGGCTCCGGCAGCGCGGGTCCGGACGCACCGGCTCCCGGCCCGCCCGCGCCCGGCCCGCCCGCCCCCGGCCCGGTCGAACCAGCACCCGGCTCCCCACCCGTACCGACCCCCGCCGCTCCGGTCCGCCCGGAGATCCGCGAACAGATCCGCCCGACCCGGCACGCCGGCCGGGCGGCCGAGGCACCCGAGGCGGCACCGTCGGACGAGACCGACGCGGACCGCAACGACACCGACCTCGACGAGAGTGTCGAGTCCCACACCGAGCTCCTGCAGCGCCACCTGGGTGTCGAAATCATCGCCGAGGAAGAACACCGGTGACGACGGTTAGTCTGGCCGCATGATTCCCGAAGGTGACATGTCCGGCATGCTCGCCCAGGTCCAGGCGATGCAGAGCCAGTTGATGCAGGCCCAGCAGGAGCTGGCCGAGGCCGAGGTGCAGGGTTCGGCCGGCGGCGGTTTGGTGACCGCGACCGTCAGCGGGGCCGGCGAGCTGCTCAAGCTCGACATCGACCCCGAGGCCTGTGACCCGGCCGACACCGAGTCGCTCGCCGACCTGGTCGTCGCGGCCGTCCGTGACGCCACCCATCAGCAGCAGGCGCTGGCCGCCTCCAAGCTCGGACCGATGGCCGGCGGGCTCGGCGGCCTGGGTCTCGGCATGTGATCGAGACGCCCACCCGACTACTCCACCCCCGCACCACAGCTGAGCATCACCGACTGAGCAGGATCGAGAACGCGTGTACGAAGGTGCCGTCCAGGACCTGATCGACGAGCTCGGGCGGCTGCCCGGGATCGGACCGAAGAGCGCCCAGCGGATCGCCTTCCACCTGCTCTCCGCCGACGCCGAGGACGTCACCCGGCTGGCCGAGACCCTGATCCGGGTCAAGGAGACAGTGAAGTTCTGCGACATCTGCTTCAACGTCTCCGAGGACACGCAGTGCCGGATCTGCCGCGACCCGCGCCGCGACGCGACCGCGATCTGTGCGGTGGAAGAGCCGAAGGACGTCGTCGCCATCGAACGCACCCGGGAGTTCCGCGGTCGCTACCACGTGCTCGGCGGGGCGATCAGCCCCATCGACGGGGTCGGCCCGGGTGACCTCAGGATCGCCGAGCTCTGCCGCCGGTTGGCCGACGGCACGGTCACCGAGGTGATCATCGCCACCGACCCGAACCTCGAGGGCGAGGCCACGGCAACCTACCTCAGCCGGTTGTTGCTGCCGCTGGGCGTACGCGTCTCCCGACTCGCCAGCGGCCTGCCCGTGGGCGGCGACCTGGAGTACGCCGACGAGGTCACCCTCGGCCGCGCCTTCGAGGGCCGCCGCTACGTGGACGCCTGACTTTGGGCCGGGCGGCCGCTCACGCCCCAGGGCGGCTTCAGATCGCGTGGTGACGGTCAGCTCGGCTCCGGTGGTCACCGCCACGATCGCCGGTGTACCGGGAGCGGGGTCCGTCGGACCCGGAGGATCGTCCCTCGGCATCCCACCACGCACCGCCGTCACGGTGTGCCGGATACCGCCCAGATCCACCGGTGGGGACCTCGCGTGCAGCTCGGGCCCGGGAATGGGGGCAGCTGGGCGACGAGCTGCCCTCGCTGCCGTGTCGCCATTTCGTCCCCCGCGGTCAGAAGGGAGCCTATTTGTGGGGCGCGAGAGCGGCTGACGACGTTTTGGCGACATCGACGGCCTGCGAAGGCCCGGGCAGGTGCAGGTCGCCCGCGCTGACCGCGTCGATCCGTCTCCAGGGTGTCGGGGCTCAGACGACGAACGAGCGGTCCTCGGCGTAGCTCGCCCCGACCTGCGTGCTGGCTTCCTCCAGGATCGCCTGGACAGCGAGGGTGTCGGCGAGCGGCATCACGGCGCTCTCGGTGCGGCCGGCGAGCACGTTCTGCGTCACCTCGGCGATCTCGTGGCTGTAGCCGCCGCCGACCGGAGGCGCGTCGATCCGCTCCGGCTCGTGCCCGGAGCGGTGCAGCACGATCGCCTTGGGGTGATGGAACCGTGGCGGGACGTCGATCCACCCCGCCGTCCCGAAGATCCGGGCGTTTCCTGGCAACCTGTTCCGGAGCGAGATCAGCAGCGGCGCCACCCGGCCGTCGTCGTAGGAGAGCAGCAGCCCGACCTCGAGATCGACCCCGGTCGGAGCTAGCGCGCCGGTCGCGGTGACCCGATCGGGCGTACCGAGGAAGTGCTGGGCGAACGACACCACGTAGACGCCGAGGTCCTCCAGCGCTCCGCCGCCCTGGGCCGGGTCGAAGAGGCGGTCGGTCGGGTCGAAGGGGGCGTCCACACCGAGGTCGGCCTGTACCGATCGCACCTCCCCGATCGCCCCGTCGGCGATCAGCTCGCGGGCAGCCACGATGGCTGGCTGGAACCGGGTCCACATGGCCTCCATACAGAACACCCCCCGCTCCCGCGCGCGGTCGACGACCTCGGTCGCCCCGGCCAGAGTCGCCGTGAACGTCTTCTCGACCAGGATCGGCTTGCCCGCGTCGAGGGCGGCCAGGGCGAGGACGAGGTGCTGAGGGTGCGGGGTGGCGATGTAGATCGCGTCGATCTGGTCCGAGCCGATGAGCTCGGCGTAGGAGCCGAAGGCCACCGGGACGCCGTGTTCGGCCCCAAAGGCCGCGGCTCGGTCCCGGGAGCGGGAGCCCACCGCCACCAGCTCCGCGTCATCGACGTGGCCGAAGTCACCCGCCACCGACGCGGCGATCCGACCCGGCCCGGCAATGCCCCAACGCACAGTCATGCGGCCAGGCTATCCAGCCCCGGCCGGCGAGGTGGGCCCTCAGCGGGTGCTCCGCCCACCCACCGGGCGGGTGATGGCCGTCAACAGGGTGGTCATCAGCTCGCGTGGTGCACGGCCGGTGGGGGTGTGCCCGGACCGGGCGGTCAGGTCAGCCAGAACCGCGTGCTCGTAGACCGCAACCAGCAGGGCGAGCGCCTCGTCGATCGGCACCGAGAACTCGCGACCGGCACGGGCCACGGCGTCGCCCAGCAAACCGACGAGCTCGCCGCGCCACCGGTCGTCGAAGGCGGTGAAGTCGTCGGCGATCGCGGCGGTGCGGATGGCGTGCAGCCGCAGCTCGCGCTGAGCCACGACCCAGTCGCGGTCGGCCCGCTGAGCGGCGAAGAAGACCTCGACGGTGCGGCTGATCTGCGTGTTCGCGGCCTCCTCGGTGGGCAGCGTGTCGGTCAGCACCGTGGCGATGGCCTCCCGCGCGTGCCCGATCTGGATCCCTGCCTCGCGGTCCAGCAAGGCCAGGACGAGATCGTCCTTGGAACCGAAGTTGGAATAGAAGGCACCCCGGGTGAAACCGGCCCGCTCGCTGATCTCCTCGACACTGGCTCCCAGCACGCCGCGCTCGGCGAAAACCTGGAGGGCGGCGTCCATCAACCGGTCCCGCGTTGCTACGCGTCGACGGCTGAGCGGAGGGGTGATCATCGCCACATCGTTTCACGCACGTCGATACAGTACTGTATCGGATACAGATCTGTATCGAAGCCGAGTGGGAGTGCCGTGTCGTCGTTCCTCTACCGGGTGGGCCGGGCGGCCTACCGCCGGCGTGGCCGCACCCTGATCATCTGGCTGCTGGTGGTCGCCGTCATCGGCACCCTGGCCGCGACCCTGTCCAAGCCGTTCGACGACGGTTTCGAGCTGCCCGGGACCCAGTCGCAGGAGGCCCTCGACTCCCTCGCCCTGACCTTCCCGCAGGTGAGTGGCTCCTCGGCCCAGGTCGTGGTCGTCGCCCCTGCGGGAGCCTCGGTCCGCGACGCCGAGACCCGGACGGCGGTGGCCACGGCGGTTGACCGGCTCGAGGCCCTGCCCCAGGTCGACAGCGCCCTCTCGCCCTATGACAAGAACATCTCCGGCGCGATCAACGACGCCGGCACCGCCGCGGTGATCAACGTGCAGCTCAACGTCGGCACCCCTGCCGTCACCGACGAGACCAAGCAGGCCCTCCAGGACACCGCGACCACCCTGCAGGCCGACCTCCCCGGCTCCCAGACCTCAGCTGGTGGGGCGGCGTACGCGGCCACCGGGATCTCGTTGAGCGTCGTCGAGGCCCTCGGCGTGCTGATCGCCATGATCGTGTTGATGCTCACCCTCGGGTCGTTCCGCGCTGCCGGGATGCCGTTGCTCACCGCCCTGCTGGGGGTGGGCATCTCGATGGCGTTGATCATCTTCGCCACCGCGTTGATCAAGGTGTCGTCCTCCACCCCGCTGCTCGCGCTGATGCTGGGGCTGGCGGTCGGCATCGACTACGCGTTGTTCATCGTGTCCCGGCACCGCGACCAGCTCGCGACCGGGCTGGAGGCGGAGGAGTCGGTGGCCCGGGCCGTGGCCACCGCGGGTTCGGCGGTGGTCTTCGCCGGGCTGACCGTGATGATCGCCCTGGTCGGTCTCTCGGTCGCCGGCATCCCCTTCCTGGCCACGATGGGGGTCGCCGCGGCCATCTCGGTGGCCATCGCGGTCCTGATCGCGCTCACGCTGCTGCCTGCTCTGCTGGGTTTTGCGGGTGACCGGCTGCGACCGAAGGTCAAGCGGGCACGGAGCCCCCAGGGGATGGCTGCCGGCAAGTCCGGGCCCGCCGGACACGCCCCTGAGCACGCCGCCGAGCCAGCGATCCACCGACCCAAGGTCGGCTGGGCCGGCCGCTGGGTCGGTGCCGCGACGAAGTTCCCCGTCCTCACCATCGTGATCATCGTGGTGGCGCTCGGGGCACTCGCCCTGCCCGCCCAGTCGCTGCGGCTGGCCCTGCCCGACAACGGATCTGCCGACGCCGGCACGCCCGCCCGGGTGACCTACGACCTGCTGTCGAAGGAGTTCGGTCCCGGCTACAACGGCCTGTTGATCGTCACCGCCGACATCGTGGGCAGCGACGACCCGCTCGGGGTGATGAACGGCATCAAGGACCGGATCGAGGAGCTGCCCGGGGTCGCCGCGGTGCCGCTCGCCACCCCGAACCAAGGGGCCGACACCGGCATCGTCCAGGTCGTCCCCACCACCGCTCCCGACTCGGAGCAGACCGCTGACCTGGTCCGGACGATCCGCGGCCTGGCCCCGGAGTTCACAGACGCGTACGGCGTGGACACCGCCGTCACCGGCATCACCGCGATCCAGATCGACGTCTCGAGCCAACTGGGCAAGGCGCTGCTGCCCTTTGGGATCCTCGTGGTGGGCCTGTCGCTGATCTTGCTGACCATGGTCTTCCGCTCGATCGCCGTCCCGATCAAGGCCACCCTGGGCTACCTGCTCAGCGTGGGCGCGTCGTTCGGCGCGGTCTCGCTGGTCTTCGTGCACGGCTTCCTCAACGGTCCGCTCAACATCGAGCACTCCGGTCCGGTGCTGTCGTTCCTGCCCATCTTGTTGATGGGGATCCTCTTCGGACTGGCCATGGACTACGAGGTCTTCCTCGTCTCCCGGATTCGCGAGGACTATGTGCACGGCGGCGACGCTCGCCAGGCCGTGCACACGGGCTTCACCGCGTCGGCCAAGGTCGTGGTCGCCGCTGGGGTAATTATGTTCTCGGTCTTCGCCGCGTTCGTGCCCGAGGGCGAGTCGATCATCAAGTCGATCGCGCTGGGCCTGGCCGTGGGGATCTTCGTCGATGCCTTCCTGGTCCGGATGACCCTGGTGCCGGCGGTGCTGGTGCTGCTGGGGGATAAGGCGTGGTACCTACCGCGCTGGCTCGACCGTCTGCTGCCGTCGTTCGACGTCGAAGGTGAGGCGCTGGCCCACCAGCTCTCCCTGGCCGACTGGCCCTCACCCGACTCCGCCTACCTCGTGGCGGCGTCCGAGCTGCGCGTCGACGACCGGCACGGACGACGGGTCACCGGCGGGTCGCTTTTCCTGGCTCCCGGTCAGGTCGGGGTGGTGGAGAGCGCCGACCCTGCCGCCGGGACGGCGCTACTGCTGGCCCTGGTCGGTCGGCTGAAGATCGCCGCCGGCCAGGTGAAGATCGCCGAGCTGGTGCTGCCCGAGCAGGCCGGCCAGCTACGGCGTCGAGCGGTCTACCTCGACGCCGCCGACCAGGAGCGGTTCCCGGCGGCTCTGGCCCGGGTCGGCCGGGCCGAGGTGGTCGTGGTCGACCACGTCGACCGCATCGACGTAGCCGGCGCCCGCGCCCTCGGCCGGCTCGTGGACCAGGCCGCCGCGGCCGGCCGGGCGATCGTCCTGGCCACCGACGACGCCGCCGATGTTGCCCCGCTCGTTCCGACCGGCTCGCCGCTGGTCACGCTCTCCAACCACTCGTCCCTTTCGGCGACATCCGTCGCCGCGTACGTCTGAGGTTCTGATGTCCCTGCTGAAACGTGTTGATCTCGCCCGTGCCGACTCCGGGCACCGGATCGGATGGCCCTCGCTGGTCGGAATCCTGCTGATCCCGCTGATCGTGGCTGCCGGTTTCCTCTACGCCACCTGGGACTCCTCCAGCCGGCTCGACACCGTCAAGGCGGCGATCGTCAACCAGGACAAGCCGGTGACGATCAACAAGCAGCTCGTCCCGCTCGGACGGCAGCTCGCCGGCGGACTGGTCACCAGCGGCGGCGCCACCGCGAAAGCGACCAAGGCCAGTCAGAACACGGCCGATCAGAACTACGACTGGGTCCTGAGCGACGCTGCCGACGCGGCCGCGGGCCTGGCCTCGGGTGAGTACGCCGCGGTGGTCACCATTCCCGAGAACTTCTCGGCTGCTGCGACGTCGTACAGCAAGGACGCGGACCAGGCTGAGCAGGCGACCATCGACGTCCAGGTCTCGTCGTCGACCTCGATCGTCGACCCGGCGCTGAGTCGGGCCATCGTCGCGGCGGCCGTCACCTCGCTCAACAGCCAGCTGACCACGACCTACCTCGACAACGTCTACGTGGGCTTCAACACGCTCAACAAGCAGTTCAGCACCGTCGCCGACGCGGCGAAGAAGCTGTCGCAGGGGGCCACCTCGCTGTCCGACGGCGTCGCCGCCACCGACCGGGGCGCGGGCCAGCTCGCCGACGGTCTGGGCCAGCTGGATATCGGCGGCGGCCAGCTCGCGACGGGGGCGACGACCTACACCAACGGCGTCACCTCGGCCTCCCGGGGCCTCACCCAGCTGGCCACCGGCACCAAGGAGCTGCCCGCCCAGGTTCGCCAGCTCTCCGACGGTGTGGCCGGGATCTCCACCGGGGCGGCGAAGCTGTCGACCGGCGCCGGCCAGCTGGCCGAGGGAGCCGACCAGCTCGACGCGGGCGTACCGAAGCTGGCCTCCGGGGCCAAGCAGCTCGCCTCAGCTGCCGACCAGGTCGCCGGTGGCGTCGACCAGACCGCGGCCGGAGCCAAGCAGCTCGCTCCGGCGGCGACTGGGGTCAATCAGGGTCTGGAGGGCTACCGCACGGCGATGGCCGCGCTGCCCTCCACCATCACCTGCGCACAGGGGCAGATCACCGATCCTGCCCAGTGCGCCGCGTTCGAGGCGGGAGTGAAGGCGGCGAGCGCAGCTGCGGTTCAAGGTCTGACCACCCCGGTGGCCCCGAACGCACCGACCCTGATCGGGCTGGCGGGATCGGTGGACACCGGGGCCAGCGGACTGTCGATCGGCCTCAACGGTGACGGGACCGCGAAGAATCCGGGCCTGGCCACCGCGACCCGAGGCATCGCCACCGGCGCGCAGGGCATCTCCGACGGTCTCAACGGCACGCCGGGCCAGCCCGGTCTCGCCTCGGGGGTGAAAGGCGTGGCGTCCGGCGCCGACCAGCTCGCCTCCGGCGCCTCCGAGCTCGCGGCCGGCGCCACGAAGCTGGCCACCGGGGCCGACACGTTCGCCGACGGCATCCCCCAGCTCTCCCAGGGCATCTCGAGCGCTGCGACCGGGGTGGGCAAGCTCTCCACCGCCGGCACCCAGCTCGCGGCCAGCGTGGGGACCTACACCGACGGCGTGGGTCAGTCGGCCACGGGCGCGCGGTCGCTCGCGGACGGGATCGGCAAGCTGTCCACCGGCGCGACCGGGCTCGCCAAGGGCACCGCGCAGCTCTCCGACGGGCTGGCCAAGGGGGCTGACGCGGTCCCGACCTACTCCCAGGCGGAGCGGGACAACCTCGCCACCGTGGTCGCCACGCCGGTCGATGCGCCCGCCCCCGCGGACGCCGGCATCTTCTCCGACGTGTCGGCGTCGGCCTTTCTGCTCGCGATCGCCCTGTGGATCGGTGCGCTGACGACCTTCCTGGTGCTGGGGACCGGGGTGAAGCAGGCGTGGTCCTCGACGAGCCCGTCCTGGGCGATCGCCCTCCGGCGCCTCCTGCCGGCGGCCGTGATCGGCGTCGTCCAGGCGCTTGCCCTCGGGGGACTCGTATCGGCCCTGCTCGACCTGAGTGCCGTCCGGACGGCGGGAGTGCTGGGTCTTGCGGCGATGACGTCGGTCACTTTCGTGGCGATCAACTACGCCCTGGTCGGTCTGTTCGGGGGGGTCGGTCGGTTCCTCTCGGTACTGGTGATCGTGGTGAGCGCAGCCGGGGCGCTGCTGTCCGCCGTTCCGGCCTTCTTCACCACCGTGCGTCCGGTGCTACCGCTCACGCCGGCGCTCGACGGGATTAAGGCCGTCGCCGGGGACGGCGCGGGGGCGGGATTGGCGTTCGCCGGACTGCTGGCCTGGTTGGTGCTGGCTCTGCTGGCCTCGGTGCTCGCGGTGGTGCGGCACCGGCAGGTGCGACCGGACCGGGTGCTGGAGGCCGTCCGCGCCTGAGTCAGCGGTCGTCGTGTCGGCGGTCGTGCCGCTCGTCGCGGCGGTCGCCGCGTTCGATCCGTCGGCGTTGTTCCGCGGCGTTGTCGATCCCGAAGCGCTTCACGCCCATCGAGACGAACGACGGGATGAGGATCAACCACCAGTACTGCCAGCCGAATGCGAAGCAGAAGATGATCGCCGCGGGGAACAGCACCGCGGCCAGCACCGACATCACGAAGCGGAAGCGTTCGGCGGATCGGTGGGGGGCGACGACCGGCGGCGGCGCAGATGGCGCTGCGGGGTACGGGGGTGCCGACGGGTTGGGCACCGCCAGCTCTGACCCCGGCTTCGGCGCGGGCAGGTCGTCGAAGAGCGGGTCCAGCTCGTCGGACGTCCGGGCGGTAAGCGCAATGTTCAACCGGTCGTCGAACTCCTGCTGGTCGAGCCGTCCCGCGGCCATGTGGTCGCGCAGGTATTCCGCCGCCCGATCGCGCTCGGCGTCGCCGATGCGCTGCGGGACAGGATCGGTGGGCTCGCTCACGCCCCGATTATCGCCCCTGACGTCATCCGGACGCGTCGTGGGCGTCGGCCGGGCACCACATAGAGTGGCCTGCGGCCGAGCAAGGAGCAGTGAGGGAGTCGTGGTGGGCCGCGTAGTCCAGAAGTACGGTGGATCCTCGGTCGCCGACGCCGACAGCATCAAGCGGGTCGCCAAGCGGATCGTCGGCACCGCCGCCGAAGGCCATGAGGTCGTGGTGGTGATCTCGGCGATGGGTGACACCACCGACGAGCTGATGGACCTCGCCCTCAAGGTCTCGCCGCTCCCGCCGCCGCGGGAGCTCGACATGCTGCTGACGGCCGGCGAGCGGATGAGCGCGGCGTTGCTGGCCATGGCCATCGCCGACCAGGGCATGCACGCCAGATCGCTGACCGGGTCGCAAGCCGGCATCATCACCACCGGGATCCACGGGAACGCCCGCATCATCGACATCACCCCGGGCCGGATCGTCTCCGCGCTCGACCAGGGCGACATCGTCATCGTCGCCGGCTTCCAAGGCGTCGCCCAGGACACCAAGGACGTCACGACCCTGGGTCGTGGTGCCTCCGACACCACCGCGGTCGCTCTGGCCGCTTCCCTGGGGGCCGACTACTGCGAGATCTACACCGACGTCGACGGGATCTACACCGCCGATCCCCGGATCGTGCCGAGTGCACGACGGATTGCGGCCATCTCCTACGAGGAGATGCTCGAGATGGCTGCGTGCGGGGCCAAGATCTTGCACCTGCGCTGCGTCGAGTACGCCCGGCGCGAGAACGTCGCGGTGCACGTCCGCTCGTCCTTCTCCACCATGGACGGCACCTGGGTCAAGGACCTCGAGGAAGGAACGATCATGGAGCAGGCGATCATCAGCGGCGTCGCGCACGACCGCAGCGAAGCCAAGATCACCATCGTCGGGGTGCCCGACCGGATCGGCGAGGCGGCGCGCATCTTCACCGCCGTCAGCGCCATCGACGTCAACATCGACATGATCGTGCAGAACGTGTCGGCGGTGGCCACCGGTCGTACCGACATCTCCTTCACGCTGCCCAAGACCGATGGTGCGGCGGCTCTGACCCGACTGGAGGAGATCAAGCAGCAGGTCGGCTTCGAAACCGTCCTCTACGACGACCAGATCGGCAAGGTCTCGGTCGTCGGCGTGGGGATGCGCAGCCACCCGGGGGTGACGGCGAAGTTCTTCGCCTCGCTGGCCGAGGCCGAGGTGAACATCGAGATGATCTCCACCTCCGAGATCCGGATCTCGGTGGTCGTCTCGGGCGCCGACGTGGATCGGGCCGTCCAGGCCGCCCACACCGCCTTTGGGCTCGACTCCTCCGATCAGGCCGTGGTCTACGCCGGTACGGGTCGCTGACCGGGCGCCCGGCTCAGCCCAGGGTCGCTCAGGTTGCGGGGATCCGTCAGCGGCGGTCGGGAAGGGCGAGGTCGGGTTCGGTCTGGGCGACGACCTCGTCCGGCGAGACGCCAGGGGCGGTCTCGACCAGCAGCAGTCCGCTCGGCGTCACGTCGATCACCGCGAGATCGGTGATGATCCGCTGCACCACACCACGGCCGGTGTAGGGCAGTGAGCAGTCGTTGACGATCTTGAACGACCCGTCGCGCGCCACGTGTTCCATGAGCACGATCACCCGGCGGGCACCGTGCACCAAATCCATCGCCCCGCCCATGCCCTTGATCATCTTGCCGGGAATCGTCCAGTTGGCGATGTCCCCGCCGGCCGAGACCTGCATCGCCCCCAGGATGGCGATGTCGATCTTGCCGCCGCGGATCATCCCGAACGAGGTGGCCGAGTCGAAAACCGAGGCACCCCGTCGCAGGGTGACGGTCTCCTTCCCGGCGTTGATCAGGTCGGGGTCCTCATCGCCGTCGTAGGGGTAGGGCCCGACACCGAGCAGGCCGTTCTCGCTCTGCAGCACCAGCTCGACGTCGTCGGCCACGTAGTTCGGCACCAGGGTGGGCAGCCCGATGCCGAGGTTGACGTAACTGCCGTCGACGAGCTCCGCGGCAGCGCGAGCGGCCATCTGTTCCCGGCTCCAGCTCATGAGCGCTCCCGGGTGGTGACCCGCTCGATGCGCTTGTCGGCGGCCTGCTCGGGGGTCAGCGCGACGACGCGATGGACGAAGACCCCAGGCGTGTGGATCTGGTCGGGGTCGAGCTGTCCCGGCTCGACCAGCTCCTCGACCTCGGCGATCGTCAGCCGCCCGCACATCGCGGCCAGTGGGTTGAAGTTGCGGGCCGACTGCCGGTAGACGAGGTTGCCGTGTCGGTCGCCGCGCCAGGCCCGGACCAGCCCGACGTCGCACACCACGGCTCGTTCCAGCACGTAGGGCTTCTCACCGTCCGCGGTCAGGAAGAGCCGCGTCTCCTTCACCGGGGACGACACGGCGACCCCACCCTGGCCGTCGTACCGCCAGGGGAGTCCGCCGTCGGCGACCTCGGTGCCGACGCCGGTTGCGGTGAAGAACGCGGGGATCCCGGACCCGCCGGCCCGCATCCTTTCGGCGAGGGTGCCTTGTGGGGTCAGTTCCACCTCGAGCTCACCCTCCAGGTACTGCCGCGCGAACTCCTTGTTCTCCCCGACGTAGGACGCCACGATCCGCCGGATCCGGCCGGCGCCGAGCAGCGTCCCGAGGCCCCAACCGTCCACCCCGCAGTTGTTGGAGACCACCTCCAGATCGGTACTGCCCGACTCCAGCAGCGCCCCGATCAGCACGCTCGGGATCCCGCACAAGCCGAACCCGCCCACCGCCAACGACGAGCCGTCCGCCACGTCGGCGACGGCCTCGGCGGCACTGCCGACGACCTTGTCCATGGCGTCACCCTACGACGTACCCCTTGTCTGCTCCTGGGATGCTGGTGATCGTGCCCGTGACGACCGATTCCCCACTAAATGACGTGCCGCTGATCGGACTCAGCTGCTATCGCGAGGTCGCCCGCTGGGGACTGTGGGAGGTCCCGGCCGACCTGCTGACCGCGACGTACAGCCGTTCGGTCGAGGTCGCCGGTGGTGCCGTGGCCCTGCTGCCACCCCAGCGGGCCGAGGCCGCCGCCGCGATCGTGGCTCGGCTCGACGGCCTGGTGATCACCGGTGGCTCCGATGTGAACCCCGACCGCTACGGCGACGCCGCCGACCCGCGGAGCGAGTGGAATGACGACCGCGATGCGTGGGAGCTTGCCCTGCTCGCCGCGGCGGACGCGCAGAACATCCCCACGCTCGGTATCTGCCGGGGCCTACAGGTGATGAGCGTGTACGCCGGGGGCCGGCTCGAGCAGCACGTGCCAGACCGGGTCGGCGACGCCCGCCACTCGCCCGACGGGCCGACCTTCGCCCTCAACCCCGTGCGGACCGCGGCCGGTTCGCTCCTGCAGAGCCTGGTCGGTGCGCAGGTCGATGCGAGCTGCCACCACCACCAGTCGGTGGCGACCCATCCTGGGCTGCGGGTCGCTGCTCTCGCCGACGACGGCACGGTCGAAGGTCTCGAGGATTCCGACCGCCCGTTTTGGCTCGGGGTCCAGTGGCATCCCGAGCAGGTCGAGGACCTCGGCCTGTTCGCGGGTCTGGTGCGTGCCGCCAGCCCGCGCCGCCGAACCGACCGTTGGCAAACTGACGTCAGGGGAGGTAGTAGGTCGGATTCGGCAGCTTGACCGTGCGGTCGGCGTAGCGGCCCTGCAGGTCGGAGTTGTGGCCACGAACGGATCTGACGGACGCGACGGACGCTACACCTGGCGACCGACAGAAATGACGGACGGATCAGCGGACCGGTTCAGCCAGGACCGGTCAGCGAGGTCCCCAGACCCTTGCGCGTCCCCGGCCGCGGGCGCATGCTCGGGTGAGGACGGGCAGTGATCGGTGAGGAGTCGCCCATGGCCACGCAGGTGCGATCGCGCGCGGAGTTGAGGCTGCGCAATCTTGTCGCTCGGGCCCGGGTGGCCGTACGGCGGCCGGTCGTCCCGGACTATCCCGAACCGGTCCGACCGAACGACCCGCGGACCGACTGGCTGTGGCAGCTCGAGGCCACCCGCAACGCCCTCGAGATCGGCCGAGCGGCGATCCAACGCGACGGGTGGACCACGGGCGGGTGGTTCAGCGTCGCCGCCTATGACGGCCGGGTCCGGGTCGTCGGCGCGGCCGAGGCGCACGGTCTGGTCCGTCCCCAGGCTGCGGTGGCCGGTGCGTGCACGGTGGGCACTCTGCTGCGGCTGGCTGAAGATCCCGACCGTCCGACGTCGATCCGCGACGTCCGGCGCTGCGTGGACGAGCTCTTCGAAGCCGTGCACGAGACCCTCGGCCACACCTCGCGACCGCCGGGCCAGGCGTACTCGCTGGCGACCCGACGGGCGCACCTGAGGGCGGTCACCGCCTGGAACGACGCCCCAGGTCGCACCCGAGACGACGTCCTCGAACTGTTCGACCGGGCCATCGGCCGAACGATCATCGGCTCCTGCTGCCCCTAGCTGCGCCACCTTCCCCCTTCGCCCCCGCGCAAGTGGTCACGAACGACGCACGCCACGCCGTACTCGACCGGGATACTGACCACTTACTGGTGAGTAACTGGCACGGTCGGGGTGCTTAGAGTTGCGGTTCGGGATCCGTCCGCGCGATCTTGTCCTCGACCGCCTGGCGGACCTCGGGGGTGAAGTCGGTGATCCCGTGGACCGACCGGGCGTGCTCGGCCACCTGGGCCAGGAGGTGGTCGTGCTCGGTGGTAGCGAAGTACGCTGGGCACCCCGGGAGCACGTCACCGCAGACCAGTTTGAAGATCATCGCGCTCCCGGGAGACGTCGGGGTACGCGCACCCACAACACCCCGCAGTGCTCGTCCTGCTCGATCCCGATCGTGCCCCCGTGCGCCACCGCGAGCGCACGGGCCAGGTAGAGCCCGATCGACACCCCGGTGTGGTCGGCGTTGAGGTCGAAGGGGTCGAACAGGGCCTGCAGCCGCTGGGGGTCGACGGGGTCGCCATCGCGGACGACCCGTACCTCGACCCAGGGTGGGTGGGTGGCCACCTCGAGTCGGAGCGACCGGGGGGCCGGGTCGAGCGAGCCTGCGCGCCAGAGGTCCCGCAGCACGCGCGGGAAGTACTCGGGATCGACCGACAGGGTGACCCCGCCGCCCTCCCCGTCGATGTCCATCAGGTCGGGCAGGCCGGAGGTCAGGTCCTCGACCGTGACGCGCTCGGGTCGGATCGCGAGCCGTCCCATCGCCGCGGCCGCCATCAACTCGACGTCGAGAGTGCGTTCGGCGAGCGTGTCGAGCGCCTCGCAGATCCGGTCGAGCGCCGGGTCCCTCCGCTCCGGTGGGATCACGCCCTCGCGGACCATGGCGGCCCAGCCGCTCGCCACCAGCATCGGGGCGCGCACCTCGTGGGCGAACGCGGCGAGAAACCGGTCACGCTGACGCGCCGCGTCGACGTCAGGACGGTTGAGCACCCGGGCGGTGCCGGCCTCGATGAAGGCGCGGACCCATCGGTGCAGCAAGGCCGGGTTGACCGCGTTGCGTTTCGCGACCTCGGTCGTCGACCGACCAGCGAGAACGGCGAGGACGGCCGCGACTCGTACGTCGGCGGTCTCGTCGTCGGTCTCGTTCCCGCTACCGCCAGGTAGCACCTCGACACGTCGCAGTGGCCTGTCTGTGCTCAGCCGCATCATCCGTCTCCCCATCAAACCCCCGCTGAGGACAGCCTAGAGGAGTCTCAGCACATTCACGTACTAGTCGACCGGGCGCCGCGCCCCCAGCCGCCGTAGCGACGGCTGCGGTCGAGGGTGAGTTTGCTGGCCGACACGGCCCCTGGTCTCGCCGACCCGTGCCGAGGGAGGACCGAACAGGCCCCAGTTCGGATCCAGCCGCCGCGCTGACGACGGCGGAGGGGTTAACTTGCTCGGAATGCTTGGCGAAGGCTGCCGTGGAGCCAGTCGCGGTACTGCTGCTCATCGAAGGCGAGTTCGACGCGTACGAGGTGCCAGCTTTCGAGCCCGAGCAGGACATAAAGGGTCGTGGTGGCCCAGTCGAGGTCGAGGCCGACGGGGAGTTGCCCTGAATCGCGGAAGCTCTGCGCCAAGCGAGTCATGTCAGCCCGGTGGCCGCGTTTGCCGAAGGCCCACAAGACCGCAGCTTCGGCGTCGGTCGCAGCGGCGTCGCGGGCCATCGCAAACATTGCACCGCTGCGTTCGTGGAGCGCCGCGGTGGCATCGACGAGCCGTCGCAGCTTCCGATCGAGGTCCGGGTCGCTGACGGTGTCGCGAAACCAGTTCCGGTCGGCGGCCGGGATCGCCTCGTCGTCGCCGACGATCGCGGTCTCCACGACCTCTTTCAACAGCGCCGGTTTGTTCTCGAACTGCAGATAGACCGTCTTCTCGGCGACCCCGGCCGTCTGGGCGATGGTGCGCATCGACGTCGCGGCGTAACCGTCGGCGAGAAAGAGGGTGGCGGCTGCCTCCCGAATCCGGGCGCGGGTCTGCTGGGCTGCGGCCAGCCGCCGCGGCGATTGATAGCTCCGACGGGTCGCGGTCTCGCCGGCCGATTCGATGACTGACCCACCTTCTTCTATTGACACCAGAACCACTGTACTGATTCACTGGCTACAGTGCTACTGTAACGGAATCGAGGGCCTTGTCCGTGAACCACCTGCCTGCCCTGGAGCTCTTATCGGTGAAGATCCCGGTCGCCGACGTCGCCGCCAGCCGCCGCTGGTACGCCGACGTGTTCGGGCTACGCGAGGAGATGGAGTGGCCCGACAGCGACGGGGTGGTCCGCGGCGTCGCGCTGGCCGGGATCGGAGGCGTACTCCTGGCATTGAGGGAGCACCCGGAGGCGGCCGCGGCCACGCGGGGCTTCGGCTTCCTCAACGTTCAGGTCCCCACTGTTGACGACTTGGCCGGGTGCGGCGCCCACCTGGATCAGCTGGGGGTCCGCCACACTTCCGTGATGACCGGGGCGAGCGGGCGCCTCATGGGGTTCCACGACCTCGACCAACACGAGTTGTCGTTCTACGCCAAGACCACCACCGACGGCGTACGCACCGACGCCGTCCGGCGCGTTCGCGTCGCGACCCGTGCCACCACCACGCCACCATCGCCATGAGCAACGCAGCTATGAGCCCGAGTTGTCGGCGCGCCAGCATTTCCGTGGCGATACCCACCCACGACCGGAGAATCCTCCCCCCGGCCCCGGCCCCGGCCCCGGCCCCGGCCCCGGGCCCGGCCCCGGACCGAGCACCGGCACCTCAGCAGAGCGGAATCGAACGTCGGTACCGTCGCACCGCAGGCTCGGCGGCCGCACGATGCGCGGCCGCGGCGATCATCTCGATGGCTATCTTCTTGACTTTGGTCCTCGCAACCTATCTATTGATCCCGTCGCGGGCCAAAACCCCCACCGACCTCGTTCAGCCGTCAGGCCTCGCCCAACCCGCACCGATGCCGCCGGCATCCAGCTGAGCGATTAATCAGTCGACCACCAGCAGCTCACCGCGCGGAAACCGACGGTGCACGACGCTCGGCGGACGTGCGACCGCTGCTGGTCGACCTCGATGTGTGCATCCGCGGGTCATTATGCGGGTGCTGCGGCAGGAGGATCAGACGGTGACGATCTACGCGAAGGCTGGCTTCGCGGCCACCAGGACCGCGCTTGCGACGGCTCGGTGAGTGGGCGTTGTGACCTTCGCTGCTCTACACGCTCTGCTGACACCTGGTGTCGTCCGCATCGCCCCTCGTGGGAATGGTCGGGGTGACAGGATTCGAACCTGCGACCTCTTCGTCCCGAACGAAGCGCGCTACCAAGCTGCGCCACACCCCGCGACCGAAGGGTGAGTCTAGCCCGCGCGACCGGGGGAGTCACATCCGATGATGAGCCGCGAGATCACGGTGCCGGGACGAGGGTGAGCAGGGTTGCCTCCGGTGGGCAGGCGAAGCGGACGGGGGCGTACGGCGACGTGCCGAGACCGCCCGAGACGTGGAGCCACGACGTCTGGTCGGTGGTCTCGTTGGTCGACAGTCCCTTGGCCCTCTTCGTGTCGAGGTCGCAGTTGGTCACCAGGGCCCCGTAGCCGGGCACGCAGAGCTGGCCGCCGTGGGTGTGCCCGGCCAGGATCAGGTCAACCTCGTCGGCGGTCATCGCGTCGAGGATCCGACGGTACGGCGCGTGGGTGACGCCGATGCTGAGGTCCACGCCCTCGGCGGGCGGCCCGGCCACCTGGGCGTAGTCGTCCCGGCCGAGGTGGGCGTCGTCGGTGCCGCGGAACTCGATCCGGAGACCGGCGATCTCGCGCGTGACCCGGTGGTGGGTCAGATCGTCCCAGCCGTGCGCCTCGAAGCCGTCGCGGAGGTCGGTCCACGGCAGGTCGGGCAGGGCGGACTTCGTCGGATCGGTCGGCTGACGCAGGTACCGGGCCGGGTTCTTGAAGCTCGGTCCGTGGTAGTCGTTCGACCCCCAGACGAACACCCCGGGCCGGTCCAGCAACCGCCCGAACGTCTCCAGCACGGGGCCGACCGCGTCGACGTGCGCCAGGTTGTCGCCCGTGTCGACGACCAGATCGGGCTCGAGCCCGGCGAGGCGGCTCACCCAGGTGCGTTTGCGGTGCTGGCCCGGGGTCAGGTGCAGGTCCGACAGGTGCAGGATGCGGATCCGGTCAGCCCCCGCCGGCAGCACCGGCACCTCGACCCGCCGGAGTCGGAAGGAGCGGGCCTCCAGCCACGCGTACCCCACCCCGGCCGTCCCCGCGAGGGCGACAGCGCCGGCCACCGACCCGGCGCGGGCGAGCACGGAACCAACCGAGGGTGCAGACACGAGCGCAAGGGTACCGACGAGCGGTCCGATCCTGCTGGGCCAGACTGGGAACATGTCCGAACCGACCCCCACCCTCAAGGAACGCCTGCGGCTCGACCTCACCACCTCGATGAAGGCCCGCGACGCGCTGCGATCCGGGACGATCCGGATGGTGCTCGCCGCGATCTCCGAGGCGGAGGTGGCGGGCAAGCAGGCCACGGTGCTCTCCGACGCCCAGGTGCTGGACGTGGTGGTCCGCGAGGCCAAGAAGCGACGCGAGGCCGAAGAGGCGTTCGCCTCCAACGGACGGGCCGAGCTGGCCGACAAGGAACGGGCCGAGGCGGCGGTGCTCGCCGACTACCTACCCGCCCAGCTCGAGCCGACCGAGATCACCGAGATCGTCCGGGCCGCGATCGCGCAGACCGGGGCCGGTGAACTGGGGATGAAGGGCATGGGCACGGTGATGGGCGTGGTCACGCCCCAGACGAAGGGCAAGGCCGACGGGGCCGCGGTTGCTGCCGAGGTGCGCCGGCAGCTCGGGTGAGCGGACAGGCAGTCCCGAGGGCCCGACCGACGTACGGCTGGGAGGGCCTGGCGACCGGGCTCGTGGGCCGCGGGGTCTAGCCGCCCGGCTTCTTCTTCTTGGGGTCTCCAGCTGCCTTCTTCTTGGCGTCGGCAGCCGCCTTTTTCTTCGCGTCCGCAGCCGCCTTCTTCTTGGCCGCGTCGTCCTTCTTCTTCTGGTCCGCTGCCGCCTGCTTTTTGGCGTCATCGCGGGCCTGCTGACGCGCCGCGACCACGGCCGGGTCCTCGCCCCGGCTCCAGGTCCGGTAGATGGTCGCGAACTGGCGGACACGATCGCCGCCCGAGACGGAGTAGCCAAGGAAGGTGCCCTGGTTGGCCGAGTTGTAGACGTAGCGGTCCTGCACGGTGAAGCCGGCGTCCTCGAGCTTGGTCTTGGCCTTCTCGAAGGAGAGGCCGGAGTATCGCGGAACCGTGGTCATCTTGCCGCGCACCAGGTCGCTCGGCGGAGCCTTGAACTTCGTCGCCGGCACGTCGGCGAGCGCCTTTTCCATCGCCGGCTTCCAGATCCGCCGGCCGGCGTCACCGCCGCCCGAACCGTTGAGGTATTGGCCGCTGTACTTGAGCGTCTGGCCGGCGATGCCGTGGTTCTGGTTGCGGTAGCGCTTGGTCTGGTTGTCGCCGGCGATCATGGCGATGCCGGTGAGCTCCGGGGTGTAACCGGCGAACCAAACCGCCCGGGCGCTGTTAATGGTGCCGGTCTTGCCGGCCTCGGGGCGTCCGTCGGACAGGCGTGCCGGTGTCCCCGTCCCGTTTCCGGACATCACACCCGCCAACAATGAGTTCACCGCATCGGCCACGTCCTCGGGGATGACCCGCTCGCAGTTGGCACTCGGCGGTGCGAGCTTCTTGCCGGCCTTCGTCGTGATCGTGTCGACGACGACCGGATCGCAGCGCACACCCCTGGCGGCGAAGGTGGCGTACGCCTTGGCCATGGACAGCGGGGTGACGTTGACCACACCAAGGGTGAAGGCCGGGCTGTCGCCGTACTCGTCCTGCATGTCCTTACCGTCGCTGGACTCCACCCCCAGCTTCTTGGCCATGTCGATCGTGTCGCAGAGTCCGACCGTCTTCTCCAGCTGGAGGAAGTAGGTGTTGACCGAGCGAGCGGCCGCTTTCCGCATGTCCATCACGCCGTTGGTGCCGGTGGAGTTCTTCGGCTTGTACGGCGAGGTCTGCACGTGCGTGCCCTTGCAGGTGCTCCACGAGGTGCCCGTGAAGTCCATCGTGGCGCGTGCGTTGTACTTCTTGCTCAGCGGGATGCCCTTGTCGAGCGCGGCGGCCGCGGTGAAGGCCTTGAACGTGGAGCCGGCCTGGTAGCCCTCCGCCCCGCCCATGCCCTCCGACACCGCGTAGTTGAAGTAGGTCTCACCCTTGGACTTGTCGGCGCCCATCACGGGCCGGCTCTGCGCCATGGCCACGATCAGACCCGTTCCTGGCTGGAGCTCCACCATCGTGGAGATCACGTTGTCCTTCGGCTCGACCATGTTGGTCACGGCCTTCTGAGCCTTGTCCTGCGCGGCGGGATCGATGGCGGTCTGGATGGTCAGACCGCCCCGGTTGACCATGTTCGCCCGTTCTTCGGTGGTCTTGCCGAGGCTCGGGGTCTGCAGCAACGACCGGTAGACGTAGTCGCAGAGGAACGGGTACTTGGTGCCGACGCAGCCCTTCTTGGTGGCACGCACCTTGGACTTGTCGAACTTCACCGCCTTGGCCGCGGCGGCCTGCTTGGTGGTGATCAGGTTCAGTTCGGGATCGGCCATCCGGTTCAGCACGACGTTGCGGCGCTCGATGGCGGCGGTCGGGTTCTGGACCGGGTTGTTACCCGGGTTCTGCACAAGCCCGGCGAGCATCGCCGCCTGCGGCAGGTCGAGCTTGCCGGCATCCACCCTGAAGTAGTGCTGCGCGGCGGCCTGGACGCCGTAGGCACCCTCGCCGTAGTAGGCGATGTTGAGGTAGCGCTCGAGGATCTGGTCCTTGCTGAGCTCCTTCTCCAGCGCGATGGCGTAGCGGAGCTCCTGGACCTTGCGTGTATAGGACTTCTCGGTGGCCTTGGCCACCGCGGCGTCGTCGCCAGCCTCCTGGGCCTTTTCGATCTGGACCATCTTCACGTACTGCTGGGTGATCGAAGAGCCACCTTGGGAGATGCCGTCGGCGGCGGAGTTGCGGACCAGGGCCCGCAGCGTGCCGCGGACGTCGAGCGCGCCGTGCTCGTAGAAGCGGTGATCCTCGATCGCCACCTGGGCCTGGCGCATGATCGGCGCGATCTTGCTCAGCGGAACGTAGGTCCGGTTCTGCTCGTAGAAGTTGGCCAGCAGGTCGCCGTTGGCCAGCAGCACCCGGGTGCGCTCGGGCTGCGGCGGGGTCGTGAAATCGGCCGGCAGCTTCTCGAGCTCCTGGGCCGCGGCTTTGCTGCTGACTCCGGCCATCCCGGCCAGGGGGACGAACAGACCGGCGACCAGAAGGCCGGCCAGAGCGCTCACCACGACGAACATCGCCAGGCTGTAGAGCACGCTGCCGGCCCGTTGGGGACTGAGTGGCATGGCGTCAATCTACGGGAGGCGGAGCCCGAATCCGAATCCATCGGCGGCCTCGGCGCGCGAACCGGTGGAGGTCGTGCTATAGGCCCGAAGTTCCCGGCGTCGGTGTGGTGCGCGTCACGTATGTATCAGGTCGGGCCACCAGGTCGTCTGCACACCGACAAGGACGTGGCTAAAAGAGGCACATCTGTCCCCTCTCGACCGTCGGTCGGCTCCGAATGAGAGGTGAAAGCAACCGTTGCGAATCTGTGACTGGTCAACAGTTCAAACCGTTCGTAACATGTCCACTGCCTAGAACCGGGCATGGGGGATTTAGCTCGGGGAGGGTCTAGCAAGAGGGGGTGCGGTGTGACCACCGTACACAGAGAAGACTGGACGCTGCGCGCAAAGTGCCGAGGCATGGAAGACGCGCTGTTTCCAGAGGCTGCCGATCAGAAGCGTGCTCGTCTGATCTGTTCAGGGTGTCCGGTCCAGACCGAGTGTCTGGCCGAAGCCCTGGACAACCGGATCGAGTGGGGCGTGTGGGGCGGTATGACCGAGCGCGAACGGCGGCTGTTGCTGCGTCAGCGCAGTGACGTGGTGTCCTGGCGCTCAGTCCTGCTGGGCAAGAAGGCGGCCCACCAACCGAAGTGACGGCAGGTCGGCCACGTCGGTCGGCAGGGACTGGATCACGGCGCGGGGTACCCCGCGCCGTGAGGCGCTGAAGCGCTCCAGGACCTGAGCCTCGCGTTCGACGAGGCGCATCCGCGCGGCGTGCCGCTGCAGGGCTTCGATCTCGACGGCGTACGCCTCCGGGCGGCCGTCGCGCTGGTGACCGGCTCCGTTGTCGTCGGCCGCGTCGTCGGGTACCTCGTGATCATCACTGCGGTGATCAGCGAGGTCCTCGGCGAGCGACAACGCGCGTTCGGGGGACACGTCCACCTCACTGGAGTGGACGCGGTTGACGATCACGCCCGCGAGAGGCATCTGCTCCTCCGACAACCGGTCGACGAAGTATGCGGCCTCCCGGGTCGCGTCGCGTTCGGCGGTGGCGACGACGACGAACGTCGTGTTGCGCGAGCTCAGCAGCGCAAAGGTGTCCTGCGCACGCACCCGGAAACCGCCGAACAACGCCTCGAACGCGTTCACGAAGGTCTGCACGTCGGTGATGATCTGCGCGCCGAGCACCTTGTGCATCACCGCAGTGACGACGTTGAAGCCCATGCTCATGATCTTGAACGGGCCCCGCGCCGGCGCCAGCAGCAGCCGCAGCAACCGGCCGTCCAACAGCGAGCTGAGGTGCTCGGGGGCGTCCAGGAAGTCCAGGGCGGAGCGGGCCGGCGGGGTGTCGACGATAATCAGGTCCCAGCGGCCGTCGGCCTCGGCCTGGGTGTGCAGCTGGCCCAGCTTCTCCATCGCCATGTACTCCTGCGTGCCCGAGAACGACGTGGAGAGCGCTTGGTAGAACGGATTGGTCAGGATCTGGTCGGCCTTCTCCGCCGAGGAATGGGCGAGCACCACGTCATCGAACGTGCGCTTCATGTCGAGCATCATCGCGTCGAGCGATCCGCCGGCGGAGGTGTCGATGCCCTCGACCGGTCGCGGAGTGTTGTCCAGGTCGCCGAGTCCGAGCGACTGGGCGAGCCGGCGGGCCGGGTCGATCGTCAACACGCAGACCTTGCGACCCTGCTCGGCGGCCCGGACGGCAAGGGCGGCCGAGGTCGTGGTCTTGCCGACCCCGCCCGAGCCGCAGCAGATCATGATCTTGATCACGGGGTCGGCGAGCAACGCGTCGGCGTCCAGCCACGGCGACGCCGGGGGCCTGCGGGAGGTGCTCATCGACGTTCGGCCAGCAGCTGGTGCTGCGGTGAGCTGCCGACCACCTCGGGATCGACCACGGGGTGACTCCGAGGGAACTGCGGTGGTAGCTGGGCGGCGAGCAGATCACCGATGCCGAACAGCGCACCCTCGTCGATGCCGCCCGGGTCATGCGGGACGTCCACGAGGGGCAGCTGCAGGCTCTGGAGCCGTCGGTAGCAGTCGCGTTCGGCCAGCGAACGCTCCGCGTCGATCCCGAACTCGACCGCCAGGGCCTTGCTCTGGGCGTTGCTCAGACCGGGGATGTCGAGCACCAGCTCACCGGCTGCGGCGAGCACCAGATCCTCGTCGCAGAGCCGACCCGGCGTGATCATGTTCGCCACGACCGCGCCGATGTTGATCTTGGTAGGGGCGAGGTCGGCGATCGCCTCGGCGGTCTCGGTCACGGGCATGTCCTCGAGCAGGGTCACCAGGTGCACCACGGTGCCCACCGACCGCAGCACGCGCATGATCGAGTCGGCCTGGCTGCGGATCGGTCCGACCTTCGCGAGACCCGCGACGGCTTGGTGCACGTTGAGGAACTGGGCGATACGGCCCGTCGGCGGGGCATCGAGCACCACCGCGTCGTACGCATCGCCCCGCTTCTTCTCCTGCCGGCGGACGGCTTCGTAGACCTTGCCGGTCAGCAGCACGTCCCGCAGACCCGGCGCGATCGAGGTCGCGAAGTCGATCACCCCGAACCGATCGAGGGCCTTGCCGGCCAGACCGAGGTGGTAGAAGGTGTCGAGGTACTCGAGCAAGGCGTACTCCGCGTCGACGGACAGTCCGAAGCCCTCACCGCCCGCAGGGGTCCGGCAGAGCCGGCGCTCCTCGTCGCGCTCCAACGCCGGTACCCCGAAGATCTCGCTGATCCCCTGCCGCTGCTCGACCTCGCAGAGCAGGACCCGGCGGTGCGCCCCGGCGAGCGAGGTGGCCAGGGCAGCGGCGATCGTGGTCTTGCCCGTGCCGCCCTTGCCGGTCACGATGTGCAGATTGTGTGGCAGCGGCGAGTTCGCCGGGGGGGTCTTGCCTCCGCGGCTCACCGGGCGGCCACTGCCGGGTCGACGTCGGTCAACCGGAGTCCGGCGTGGGTCTGGTAGCGCCGGTTCACTGCGATCAGGTTGGCGGTCAGGGCCTCGACCTGCCCAGCGTTGCGCAGCCTCCCGCCGTAGATCCCGCGGACGCCGACGATGTCCTCAGCGAGCGCGCACACGGTGCCTACTGCGGTCCGGTCCTCGCCCAGCACGAGGACGTCGAGGTCGATGGTGGTCACCGCGGGGTCGTCGAGCAGCGCGGCACTGACGTGATGGAAGGCGCCGATCACGGTGGAGTCCGGCAACGCCTGCTGCGCCTCCTGGGCGGCGGACCCGGCCGGGACGGCGAGCGGGTACGGACCGTGCTGGTCGAACCCGATCGGGTTCACGCAGTCGATCACGATCTTGCCCGCGAGGGGCGCGGCCAGGCCGGTCAGGAGGTCGTGGTGGCCGTCGTAGGGGACCGCGACGACGACGAGGTCGGCGGCGGCGGCGTCGGCGTTGAGCACGCCACGCACCGCCCCCTCCGCCACGAGCTCGGCGGCGGCCGCGACGGCGCGGTCCACGTCCCGGGAGCCGATCAGCACCTCGTGACCGGCGCGGGCGAAACGACGGGCCAGGCCGCGGCCCTGCGCCCCCGTCCCGCCGAGGATGCCGATGCGGGCGGGAGCCTGGGTCATGGTTCGAGCGTAGTGGGCCACCCAGCGCGACCCTGTTGCCCGACCTCACTCGGTCGGCGCGCCCGATCGATAGGCTGACGGCCATGACGAAATGGGAGTACGTGACCGTTCCGGTGCTGGTGCACGCCACCAAGCAGATCCTGGACAACTGGGGCGCTGACGGGTGGGAGCTGGTGCAGATCGTCCCCGGCATGAACCCCGAGAACCTGGTCGCCTACCTCAAGCGGCCGATCGCGGCCCCGGGCGCGTGACTCGATGACCACCGTCACCGAGCGCCTCGCCGAGTTGGGCATCACGCTGCCGCAGGTCGTGGCTCCCGTCGCCAGCTACGTCCCCGCCGTCCGCAGCGGTGCCTTCGTGTTCAGCTCGGGCCAGCTTCCGTTCGTCGACGGGGTGCTGCCGGCCACCGGCAAGGTCGGGGCGGAGGTCGACGTCGAGACCGCGCAGCGACTGGCGGGGTACTGCGCCGTCAACGCACTGGCGGCCATCGGCAGCGTGGTCGACCTCGACGACATCGTGCAGGTCGTCCGGGTCATGGTCTACGTGGCGAGTGCCACCGACTTCACGGCCCAGGCGCAGGTCGGCAACGGAGCAAGCGACCAGATGCGGCAGATCTTCGGCCCGGCGGGGGAGCACGCGCGAAGTGCTGTCGGTGTGGCCGTGCTGCCGCTCGACACCCCGGTCGAGGTCGAGGTCATGGTCGAGGTCGGGTCCCGCTGACCGCCTCGAGCGCACCCTCGGAATCCCCGGTCGGTTCCGTTGCCGGCGCATCCACGCCGTACACCGCTGTGCCGCACCATTCCTACGACGTCCTCGCCCAGCTGCACCCCCGGGTCCCGGCGTCACTGATCGAGAGCGCCCGGTCGTGGGACATCGACAGTGCTCCCGCGGTGCCGCGGTTGTCCGCCAGCGTCGTGGTGGTTCGCGACACGCCGACGGGACTGCAGACCTACCTGCTGCAGCGGCAGGCCTCGATGCCGTTCGCCCCCCTGATGTCGGTGTTTCCCGGCGGGGCGGTGGACCCCTCCGACGACCCTCGTGACCCACTGCTGTTCTGTGCGCTGCGCGAGACCGAGGAGGAAACCGGTCTGCGGCTCGAGCCGTCGGGGCTCGCTCCGTGGGCCCGGTGGGTCACCCCGATCTATGCACCGCTGCGCTTCGACACCGCCTTCTTCGTGGCGGTCTGCCCGCCCGACCAGGAGCCGCGGAACATCTCCGGTGAGGCCGACACGGCCTCCTGGTGGGAGATCGCCGACGCGCTCTCGGCCTACGAGACCGGTGTGCTGGCGTTGCTGCCGCCCACCCTCTCGGTGCTGCTCGAACTCGCCGCGTGCGCGGACACCGACGCCGTGCGGCAACGGGCGCTGGGGCGGATCGTGGCCCCGGTCTGCCCCGAGCTGACGGCCGACGGCGACGACGTCCACTACCGCTACCCCAGCGTTGTCGCCTGAGTGGGGCCGATGACCGAACGGATCCGGCTCGCCTCCGACGTTGTGCTGTGGCCCGCGGCCAACCCGGGGCCGATGACCCTCGACGGCACCAACACCGATGTGCTCGGCCGCCCCGACCACGGCCCCGTGGCTGTGGTCGATCCCGGTCCCCTCGAGCCGTCCGCGTCGATGACCGCGCACCGCGACGCGATCATGGCCAGCGGCACGATCGGCGCCGTGCTGCTGACCCACCGGCACCTGGACCACAGCGAGTCGGCGTCGGTCGTGGCCTCGGCGGTGAACTGTCCGGTCCGCGCGGTCGACCCGGTGTGGCGGGTGGGCCCAGACGGCCTCGACGACGGTGCCGAGCTCAGGTACGGCGACACCCGGGTGCAGGTCGTCGCCGCCCCCGGCCACACCGCCGACTCGGTCGCCCTGCTCGTGCACAGCGAGGACGGCACCGTACGGCTCCTCAGCGGGGACACGGTGCTGGGTCGCGGGACGACGGTGATCACCCGACCCGACGGCGATATCGGCGCCTACCTGGACACCCTGGGCCGGCTGCACGCGCTCGTCGTGGCGCACGGCGTCGAGGCGATCCTGCCCGGCCACGGCCCGGTGGTGAGCGATCCCGCGGCGGTGCTGACGGCCTACCTCGAGCACCGGATGGAGCGGTTGGCGCAGGTCCGGGCGGCTCGGCACGGCGGTGCGAACACTGCGGCGGAGGTGGTTGCGGTCGTCTATGCCGGCGTCGACCGAACGCTGCGGCCCGCGGCGGAGCAGTCGGTGCTGGCCCAGCTCGACTACCTCGACGCCACCGACGGAGCATGGTGAACTCTGGCCGGGCTGCTAGACGACACACAGGATTGACACAGGTTGGGCTAGCACTCTCGAGGCATGGACGACCAGCGGAACACCTTCCAGCCCAACCCTTCTGAGCCCGTACGCCCCGAGGACCCGAGTCATCAGCCCAGCTCCCCGGTGACTCCCCCGCGAGTGCGTCCAGACCAGCGGGGGCCGGGGTACGCGGCGACCGAGAACGACCAGAGCGGTTGGAACTGGGCCTCGGCGGGTCCGTCGTCCGACCAGCCGTACGGCGGTCAGGGATACGCGGGCCAGGGCCACCCCGGCCAGGGTTACGCGGGCCAGGGTTACGCGGGCCAGGGCCACCCCGGCCAGGGTTACGCCGGCCAGGGCTACGCGGGCCAGGGCTACGCCGGTCAGCAGGAGGGGGCCGCGGGCTACCCAGGTGCTAGCCATCCCGAGGGTGGCTCCCCGGGGCAGTGGGCTGGTCCCGCCGACACGACGAGCGTTCTCACCGCCCCGCCGGTGGCGCCCGCCAGGTCCGGCCGTCGGCGCCGGCCGGGGGTGCTGGTGGGTTCTGTCGTGCTGGCCGCCCTCGTCGGCGCGGGAGCGGGTGCGGGCTCGTACGCACTGGCCGACCACACCGTGGGGACCGCGTCCTCACCGGTCAGCGTGACCACGGTGCCGGCCGCCCAGAGCCCCGTGCTGAACGGGACCATCTCGGCCGCCGTGGCCAAGATCCAGCCCTCGGTGGTGACGATCACCGTGCAGGCGGGACGGTCCGGCGACGTGGGCACCGGGGTGGTGCTCGACACCGACGGACACATCCTGACCAACTACCACGTGGTCAGCGCCGCGACGAAGAACGGCAAGATCACCGTCACGCTGGCCAACGGCACCACGACCTCGGCGACCCTGGTCGGCTTTTCCTCGCCCAACGACCTCGCCGTGATCAAGGTTGCCGACACGGCCAATCTGACCCCGGCGACCTTCGCGAAGTCGGGCAACCTGGTTGACGGCCAGACCGTGGTCGCCGCCGGCGCTCCGCTGGGGCTGTCGGAGACCTACACCAGCGGCATCGTGTCCAACAAGGCCCGCCCGGTGCGCTCGGGTACCGACAACGACGCGGTCTACCTCGCGGTCCAGACCGATGCGGCGATCAACCCGGGCAACTCCGGAGGCCCGCTGGTCAACCTCAACGGTGACGTGGTCGGGATCAACTCCTCAATCGCTTCCACCGGCGCGTCGAGCCCAGAGGCCCAGGCCGGCAACATCGGGATCGGTTTCGCCATCCCCGCCGACGTCGCGTCGCGGGTCGCCGCCGACCTGATCGCCCACGGAAGCTCGGCCATCGCCGCTATGGGCGTCAGCGTGGGCGGCACGACGCAGAGCATCGAGACCACCTCGACCGGCGTGTCCGTGCAGGGCGTCACCGCCGGGGGACCCGCGGCGAAGGCGGGACTGCAGAGCGGGGATGTCATCACCAGGGTGAACGACTTCGAGACCACTTCGGCCGACGGCCTGATCGCCGCCACCCGGTTCTACGCACCAGGCACGGTGATCACCGTGACCTACACCCGCGGCGGAGGCGCCCCACAGACCACGCAGGTGACGCTCGGTACGCTGTAGGACCTGATTGGGTACGGACGGCGTCGGGTTCAACGAGCCCGGCGCTCGATCCGTTCCACGTCGATCAGGGTGACCGAGCGCGGCTCCAGCCGGATCCACCCGCGGGCGGCGAAGTCGGCGAGGGCCTTGTTGACGGTCTCGCGCGAGGCGCCGACCAGCTGGGCCAGCTCTTCCTGGGTCAGGTCGTGGTGCACGTGGACGCCGTCGTCACGTCGATCCCCAAAGCGCGAGGCGAGATCGAGCAGCGCCTTGGCCACCCGTCCGGGGACGTCGGAGAAGACGAGGTCGGAGACCACGTCGTTGGCGCGGCGCAACCGTCCGGCCAGTTGGCCCAGCAGACTTCGTGCGACCTCGGGGCGCCCGGTCAGCCAGGTCATCAGCTCGTCGTGCTCGAGGACCCGCACCTCGGCGGCGGTCACGGCGGTCGCCGTGGTGGAGCGGGGACCAGGGTCGAAGACGGAGAGCTCGCCGAACATCTGACCCGGGCCGAGCACAGCCAACAGGTTCTCCCGGCCGGCTGAACCGCTACGGCCCAGTTTGATCTTGCCGCTGACGACCACGTAGAGGCGGTCTTCGAGATCGCCCTCGTGGAACAGCACCTGACCCTTGTTGAGGTTCAGGGTGCCCATCCCCGCCGACAACGCGGTGGCCGCCTCGTCCTCCAGGCCCTTGAACAACGGCGCCTGCTTCAAGACTTCCGGATCCACCTGGGAGTTCCTCCTGTCCGATGACGAGCAAGGAGCGGTCACTCGGGGTGACCGCGACGTTGACGAGGCTGCGCCAGACTGTGGCAGAGGCCACATCGTGCCTGGTTCGCGCAAGGCTACCGCTCAGCGTCGGTGAAGTGGGAGAGGTCACGTCCCGGGGTCCGACCAGACCGTGGATCAACCTCGGCGTCGTAGTCTTTCGCCATGACCAGGGGGCCCAAGACCGTCGAGCCGACCCCGCCACCGAGCACCGCTCTGGTCCGTCGTGCGCGGGCCACCAACCGGGTGCTGGCGCAGACCTACCCCGAGGCCCACATCGAGCTCGATTTCACCACGCCGCTGCAGCTGCTCGTCGCCACGATCTTGTCGGCGCAGTCCACCGACCGCCGGGTCAACCTCATCACCCCGGAGGTGTTCCGCCGTTATCCCGACGCCCAGAGCTACGCGGGAGCCGACCGGGCCGAGTTCGAGCTGTTGATCACCCCGACCGGGTTCTTCCGGGCCAAGACCGATTCGCTGATCAAGCTCGGGGCGGTGTTGGTCGAGCGTTTCGACGGCGAGGTGCCGCACACGCTGGTCGAGCTGGTGACCCTGCCCGGGGTGGGCCGAAAGACGGCGAACGTGGTGCTCGGCAATGCGTTCGGGGTCCCGGGAATCACCGTCGACACCCACTTCGGACGGCTGTCGCGTCGGTTCGGCTGGAGCGCGGAGACTGATCCGGAGAAGGTCGAAGCCGAGGTCGGACGGCTGTTCCCCAAGAAGGACTGGACCCAGCTCTGCCACCACGTGATCTGGCACGGCCGGCGCTGCTGCCACGCCCGTAACCCCGCCTGCGGGGCGTGCCCGGTGGCGCGCTACTGCCCCGCCTTCGGGGAGGGAGAGATCAACCCGGTCAAGGCGGGGAAACTGATCCGCGAGCCCCGCGGATGAGGAGCGCCCGCCGGAGGTTCGGTGCGGGCGTCGCGGTGGCCATGATCGCGATCATGGCCACCGGGTGCGCCGAGACCCCGCAGGTGCGGGCCGGCGATCCGACGGTCTCCAATGCCCCGCCCGTTGACCCGGGCGTCGCGGCAGCATCGACCCCCGCCCTGGCGCGGCAGAAGAAAGCCGCGGGTCTGCCCGACTGCCCGGCGTCGGACGCGGCCGTCCCGCCGGTCACCCAGGGACTGCCGGACCTGACGCTGGCCTGCCTCGGTGGCGGTCGGAGCACCCGGTTGGCCGGGCTGCGGGGGACCCCCATGGTGCTCAACCTGTGGGCGCAGTGGTGCGGACCGTGCCGGACCGAGGCGCCGTTCCTGGCCGAGATCGCCGGTCGAGCCGGCGACCGGGTCCTGGTCCTGGGCGTGGACTACAAGGAGACCGAGCCAGCGCTGGCGATCGACTTCGCCCGGGCCTCCGGCTGGACCTATCCCCAGCTGTTCGACCAGGACGGTCGGGTCACCGAGGCGCTCCGATTGCCGACCGGACCGCCGCAGACGATCTTCGTGGGCGCCGACGGCGTGATCACCTACGTGCACGCCGGCGAGTTCAGATCGACGGGGGACCTGCGCGAGGCGATCCGGGCCCACCTCGGGATTGCCCTGTGACGTCCACCGACCTCCCACCCGCCCTGCGGGCGTTGGCCGCGAGCCTGGTCGATGCGGACAAACTGGCCCGGTTCGCCGGCGCTCGACCAGAGCGAGGAGCCCGAGCCGCGGCCGTCCTGGCCCTGCTGGAGGTGGCGGCCGAGGACACCTACGTCGTGGTCGCCGAACGGGCGAGCACCCTGCGACATCACGCCGGCCAACTGGCCTTCCCCGGTGGCGGCACCGAGCCGCAGGACGCCGACCTGGCGGCCACCGCCGTCCGGGAGGCGAGCGAGGAGGTCGGGCTCGATCCGACCTCGGCGGACGTCCTCGGGGTGCTGCCGGCGGTGCATGTGGCCGTCAGCGGGTTCGACGTGACGGCGGTGGTCGCGTGGTGGCGTGACCCGCACCCGCTGACCGTGCTCGAGCCCGGCGAGGTCGCCGCCGTGCACCGGATCGGGGTCGCCGTGCTGGCCGACCCGGCCACCCGCGTCCAAGTCGTCCACCCCTCCGGCTACACCGGTCCGGGTTTCGTGGTCGAGCACCTCCTCATCTGGGGGCTCACCGCTCACCTGCTGGACGGTGTGCTCGAGCTGGGCGGCTGGGCCCGACCGTGGGACCACAGCCGCACCGCGGACATCCCGGCCCGCTACCTGACCGACCGACGACGTGATCCACCCGGAGGACCCGATGCCCACTGACAAGCCCACACCCGTTCTCGTCCCCCCGTCCGAGGAGGGCAGCGACCTGCTCGACCGCTTCGAGGAGGTGCTGCCCGGCCATCGCGAGCTCGGTGCAGCGCTGCTGGCGCGCTACCAGGAGCCACACCGGCGTTATCACGACGTCGGGCACCTGCGCTTCGTGCTGGACCAGATCGACGCGCTGAGCGGCCGCGACCACGACCTCTTCGTCGTCCGGTTGGCGGCGTGGTTCCACGACGCGGTCTACGACGTGCCCACCCGTGAGCTCAGCAACGAGGAGGCCTCGGCCCGGCTGGCCATCCGCGAGCTCGGCCGGGTGGGGCTCGAACAGGAGGACCTGGGCGAGATCTCCCGGATCATCCGGATGACCCAGACCCACAAGCCGGGCTCGCGAGATCCCAACGGGAACCTGCTCTCCGACGCCGATCTGGCTGTGCTGGCCGGGACCCCCGAGGAGTACGCCGCCTACGTCGCGGCGGTGCGAGCCGAGTACGCCAAGGTCAGCGACGAGGACTTCGACCGAGGCCGGTTCGCCGTGCTGTTCCCGCTGGCCGCCAGCCAGCTGTTCCGGACCGGCCGCGGACACAAGCTCGAAGCCGCCGCTCACACCAACCTGGACGCCGAGATCGGCGAGCTCGCCGATCGCCTCGGCCTCGACCTGGAGGAGCTCGATCCCGCGTCCTTCGGGGCCTGAGGTGGTGTGAAAAGATCCTCGGATGGCCGAACTGGAGACACCGACCGCAGTGGGGCACGACACCTGGTGGAAGTCGGCGGTGGTCTACCAGGTCTATCCCCGGAGCTTCTCCGACAGCAACGCCGACGGCATGGGCGACATCCCCGGGATCACCGCGCGACTCGACTACCTGGTCGAGCTCGGGGTCGACGTCGTCTGGCTGTCGCCGGCCTATAGGTCGCCCCAGGACGACAACGGTTACGACATCAGCGACTACCAGGACATCGACCCGGTCTTCGGGTCCCTGGCCGACCTCGACGCGTTGATCGCCGGACTGCACGAGCGCGGCATGAAGCTGGTCATGGACCTGGTGGTCAACCACACCTCCGACGAGCACGCGTGGTTCGAGGAGTCGCGGTCGGCCACCGACAACCCGAAGCGGGACTGGTACTGGTGGCGAGCGCCCCGCGACGGCCACGTCGGCGGCGAGCCCGGAGCGGAGCCCACCAACTGGGAGGCGGCATTCTCGGGGTCGGCGTGGCAGTGGGACGAGGCGTCGGGGGAGTACTACCTGCACCTGTTCTCCCCCAAGCAGCCCGACCTCAACTGGGAGAACCCGGACGTGCGCCGGGCTGTCTACGCGATGATGAACTGGTGGGTCGAGCGCGGCGTCGACGGCTTCCGAATGGACGTGATCAACCTGATCTCGAAGCCGCGTGAGCTGGTCGACGGAGCGGTGGCGCCGGGGCGGACCTACAGCCCGGCGTTCCTCGCGGTCGCCAACGGTCACCGGATGCACGAGTTCCTGGCCGAGATGCACGCCGAGGTGATCCAGGGGCGTCCCTTGGTCACCGTGGGCGAGATGCCCGGCGTGAACGTCGAGCAGGCCCGGCTCTACACCGATCCGGCGCGGCGCGAGCTCGACATGGTCTTCACCTTCGAACACGTCAGCCTGGACAACGTCGCGGGTGGGGCGAAGTGGGATCTGCAGGACCTGCCGCTGCCGGTGCTCAAGGGCAACCTGGCGCACTGGCAGACCGGGCTCGCCGACGTGGGCTGGAACTCACTCTACTGGGACAACCATGATCAGCCGCGGGCGGTGTCACGCTTCGGCGACGACAGCGCGGAACACCGGGTGGCCTCGGCCAAGACGTTGGCCACCGTGCTGCACCTGCACAAGGGGACGCCGTACATCTATCAGGGCGAGGAGCTCGGCATGACCAACGCCGGGTTGACCATGATCAGCGACTACCAGGATCTCGAGTCGGTCAACTACCACGACGACGCGCTCAGCCTGGGGATGGAAGCCGAGGTCGTGTTGAAGTCGCTGTCGGTGAAGAGTCGTGACAACGCCCGGACCCCGATGCAGTGGGACACGAGCTCGCACGGCGGCTTCACCGAAGGGGTGCCGTGGCTGACGGTCAATCCCAACTACGTGGAGATCAACGCCGCCGCGGCGGTCGCCGACCCCGACTCGGTCTTCCAGCATTACCGGCGGCTGATCGCGCTCCGTCATGATCACGAGGTGATCCGCGAGGGCACCTTCGCGCTGCTGCTGCCCGAGCACGAGCAGCTCTGGGTCCTCACCCGAACGCTCGGACCGCGGACGGTGACCATGATCGCGAACGCCTCGTCCGCCCCCGTCGACCTGCCGGCCGACCTCGATCTCGGCCTGGACGACGCGACGTTGCTGCTGGGGACGCACGCCTCGGCGGGGTCGTCGACCCTGGCGCCCTGGGAGTCCCAGGTATGGCTCGGAACCGTCGCCAGCCGGAAGGCCAACCCGACCGTGGTGCTGGGGAACAGCAGGCTGTAGGGCGGTAGGTCTCGGCGTCCCTCCGAAACGACGGCCAGGGCGCCACCACCACGGCAGAGGCATCGCTACCGGGGGGCCAGCCAGTCCAGCAAGGCGGTGGTCACGGCGTCCGGATCCTCTTCCGGGACCAAGTGGCCGATTCCCGGCAACTCGACGTGGACGTGGTGTCCGGCGACGAATCGGTCGGTCCGATCCATCGCGCTCCGGCTCACTACGCGGTCCAGCGAGCCGCGGATCGTCAGCAGGTCGACGTCGATCGGTCGGCGTAGGAGGGCCTGCCGGACCGCGCGGTCGGAGTGCCGGACGGCGGCGAGCGCGCGCTGCGGGGCAGGCCACTCCAGCAGGGCGAGCCGGTAGGCGGTCAGACTGTCGAGATCCAGGGCGTCGGGCTGCGAGGTGCGGGAACGGAGATAGCGCTCGACGCGTCGGCCCGAGTGGGCCGACCAGCTCCGGGCCGGTCGCCAGCGGTCGGGCCACGACGACCGCCGCGTCGACCCCGGGCCGGGGGTGGACACGCTGACCAGGCCGGCGACCACGTCCGGCACGAACGCGGCGGTGGCCCAGCCGACCGCGCCACCCAGGTCGTGCCCGACGATCACCGCCCGCCGGTGGCCGAGACCACGGGCGATGCCGGCAACGTCTCGGGCGAGGGTGGCGTGATCGTAGCCCCGGGGTGGTCGGTCGCTGGCGCCGTACCCCCGGAGGTCCACCGCCGCGACCGGATGTCCGGCGAGGTCGAGGGCGGACAGCTGGTGTCGCCAGGCCCACCAGGACTGGACGAACCCGTGCAACAAGACGATCGGCACCCGTCGCGCCGTGCCCCGCAGTGCGTCATGACCGCCACCGACGACGACGTGGAAACTGAAGCCGTTGGCCACGACCTCGCGGTGCTGCCACGGGCCCTCGGCGAGGAAGCTCAGCGGCGGCTCAGTGCTCGACGCGAGCCTCGATCTGTGGAGCCTTGGCGGCCGCCGTACCTCGGGCGATCGCTCCCTTCACGGCTACCACCGTGCGCTGGGCCTCGTTGATCGTCTGCTCCGGCTTCTTGACCTTCTTGACCGAGACGAGTCCGACGGCCCCCAGCAGCCCGGCGATCAGCAGCAGGCCAGCTCCCATGATCAGGAACGACAGCCAGAGCGCCAGCCCCGCCGCGTAGATGCCCAGAGCCGCCGCGGTGAAGAGCAACGAGAGCGCACTGATCGCGAAATAACCCGAACCCGCGAACAACCCGGCCCCGATCCCGGCGCTCTTGGCCGCAGGGACGAGCTCGGCCTTGGCCAGCTCGACCTCTCCCTGCACCATCGCCTTCACGTCCTCGCGGATGTTGGCGATGAGCTCGCTCACCGTGCCGCCGCTGTGGTCGGCCTTGCTGTCAACGGATGCCACCGAGGTCTCCTTCGTTCCGGTCGGACGCAGTCGATGCTAGTGCCCTCGGGTCGTCAGCGTGTCGGCCGTCTGCCCCCGGGCCCGGGAGCGGCGTCGCAGCAGGACCGCGGCGAGCAGCGCGGCGATCAGCGAACCGATCAGCACGGCAGCCTTGGCCTGGTCCTCGATCGCTCCGTCGAAGGAGAAGGCGAGCTCGCTGATCAACAGCGAGACGGTGAACCCGACGCCGCCGAGGACCGCGATGGCCAGCACCTCGCGCCAGATGAGGTCGTCCGCCAGCTCGGCCCGGGTAAAGCGCGCGGTCAACCAGGCGCCACCGAAGATCCCCACGCTCTTGCCGACGACGAGCCCGGCGACGATCCCGAGGGCGATCGGCGCGCTGATGAGCTCGCGCAGGATGTCCGGGCTGAGGCGTACCCCGGCCGACATCAACGCAAAAGCCGGGACCGCCACGGCCGCGGACACGGGTCGCCACAGGTGCTCCCAGCGCTCGTTCGGGGCGCTGGCGTCGCTCCGCGAGGCGCGGGTGAGCAGCCCCAGCAGGACCCCGGCGATGGTCGCGTGGACCCCGCTCTCGTGCATGCACCACCAGGTGAGCAGGCCGAGGGGCAGATAGATGTACCACCCAGAGACCCGACGGTTCTGCAGCAGAAACCACAGCCCGGCGCCGACGAGGGCCAGACCCAACCAGGCCAGGGAGAGCCCGGCGGTGAAGGCGAGCGCGATGACGAGGATGGCACCGAGGTCGTCCACGATCGCCAGGGTCAGCAGGAACGCCCGGAGGCTGGTCGGCAGCTGGCGGCCGACGACGGCCAGCACGGCGAGGGCGAAGGCGATGTCGGTAGCCATCGGGATGGCCCAGCCGTCCAGCTGGCCGCCCGGCAGGGCCACGTTGATGACCAGGTAGACCAGGGCCGGTACGGCCATCCCGCAGGCCGCCGCGACGATCGGCACCACCGCACGACTCGGCTGCGACAACGAACCCAGGGTCAGCTCTCGCTTCAGCTCGAGCCCCGCCACGAAGAAGAAGATCGTGAGCAACCCGTCGGCGGCCCAGTGCTGCAGGTTCAGGGGGCCGAGGTAGAGGTGCTGCACCACGCCGTACGCCTCGGGCGCAAGGTTGGCCCACAGGACCGCGGCGACGGTGGCGAGCAGCAGCACGATGCCGCCGACGGTCTCCTGCCGGAAAATGTCGGCGACGGTGATCTGGTCGCGGTCGTTCGCCCGCGCGAACAGCACGACGCGGGCACGAGGGGAGGTGGGCACGTTTCCCTCTCCGGGTAGGCAGGCGGACACGCCGACCGTCACCCTATCTGGCAGCCGGACTCCTCCTTTCGCTCGAACACCCCGTGCTCCCTCGAACATGGGCTATATCGGGTGTTCGACGGACCAACGGGTGTTCGAGTGCGAAGACGTGCGTCAACGTGTGCGGGGGTTGTCCACAGGGGGCCTGGTGCGGGGGTGTCGCGGTCGTGGATAACTGAGGGGTGAACGAGGTTTCGTCGACCCGCCAGCTGCGCGAACGCGGACTCAGCGACAACGAGGTCGCCCGGTTGGTGACGGCCGGTGAGCTGACGCGGGTCCGCCGCGGTGGGTACGCCGCCGCAGCCGCCGCCGCTGCGGCACCCGAGGGGCTGCCGCCGCCTCAGCTGCAGTACGAGATCCGGGACCGCTCAGGGCAACTCCTGGGTCGAGCCGACTTCGCCTGGCCGGAGCTGCGCACGGTCGGGGAGTTCGACGGCAGGCTCAAGTACGGCCGACTGCTCCGCCCCGGGGACACCGTGGCGGACGTGGTCTACCGCGAGAAGCTCCGTGAGGACGCGATTCGCGACCTGGGGTGGCGGGTCGTCCGCTGGCCGGGGTCGCGGCGGGCAGGTCACGCCTCGTCGGCGGCCCCGCCCTTCTCGCCCGCCAGGTTCTCCTTGATCAGGTCCATCACGGTGGAGTCGGTGAGGGTGGTGACGTCGCCCAGCTCGCGGTTCTCGGCGATGTCGCGGAGCAGACGGCGCATGATCTTGCCCGAGCGGGTCTTCGGCAGCTCCTGGACGACCATGATCTGGCGGGGCCGGGCGATGGCGCCAATCTCTTTGGCCACGTGCTTGCGGAGCTCGGAGACCACGTCGGGTCCGCCGTCACCGGCCTCGGAGCGCAGGATCACGAAGGCCACCACTGCTTGCCCGGTGGTGTCGTCGGTCGCCCCGACCACGGCGGCCTCGGCCACCTTCGGGTGGCTGACCAGGGCCGACTCGATCTCGGTGGTCGACATCCGGTGACCGGATACGTTCATCACGTCGTCGACCCGGCCGAGGAACCAGATGTCGCCGTCGTCGTCTTTCTTGGCTCCGTCGCCAGCGAAGTACATGCCCGGGAAGCGCGACCAGTAGGTGTCGATGAACCGTTGGTCGTCACCCCAGATCGTCCGCAACATGGCGGGCCAGGGCTCGGTGATCGTCAGATAGCCGCCCTCACCGTTGCCGACCGGCTGCGCCTCGTCGTTGACCACCTCGACGCTGACCCCCGGCACCGGCGTCATGGCCGCACCGGGCTTGCCTTCGGTGACGCCGGGCATCGGGCTGATCATGTGCATGCCGGTCTCGGTCTGCCACCAGGTGTCGACCACGGGGGTCCGGTCGCCGCCGATCTCGCGCCGGTACCAGACGTAGGCCTCCGGGTTGATCGGCTCGCCCACCGACCCCAGGATGCGCAGCGAGCCCAGGTCGTACTCGGCGGGGATCTCGGCACCCCACTTCATGAACGTGCGGATCGCCGTCGGGGCGCAGTAGAGGATCGTGACCTGGTATTTGTCGATGAGCTCCCACCACCGGCCCTTGTGCGGGGTGTCGGGGGTGCCTTCGTACATCAGGCTCGTGCTGCCGTTGCTGAGCGGGCCGTAGACCAGGTAGGAATGTCCGGTCACCCAGCCGATGTCGGCCGCGGTCCAGAAGACGTCGGTCTCGGGCTTGAGGTCGAAGGTCGCCCAGTGCGTCCAGGACGTGCCGACGAGGTAGCCGCCGGTGGTGTGCAGGATGCCCTTCGGCCGTCCGGTGCTGCCGGAGGTGTACATGATGTAGAGCGGGTGCTCCGCCGGAAAGTTCTCGTAGGCGTGGGTCTTCGGCTGCCGGCCGACGAACTCGTCCCACCACACGTCCCGGCCCTCGGTCATCGCGGTCTCGGCGCCCGTACGGCGGACGACCAGCACCGAGCGGACGTCCGGACACTTCTGCAGCGCTTCGTCGACGGCCGGCTTGAGGGGCGAGGGGTTGCCCTTGCGGAAGCCACCGTCGGCGGTGATCACCACCTCGACGCCGCAGTCCAGGATCCGGGTGGAGAGCGCGTCGGCGGAGAAACCGCCAAAGACCACGGTGTGCGGGGCCCCGATCCGGGCGCACGCCAGCATGGCCACGACAGCCTCGGGGATCATCGGCAGATAGATCGCCACCCGGTCACCGGCCTGGACGCCGAGCTCGGTCAGGGCGTTCGCCGCTTGGCAGACCTGCTCGGTGAGCTCGGCGTAGGTGATCTCGGTGGTGTCGCCGGGCTCGCCCTCGAAGAAGAGCGCGACCTTGTCTCCGTTCCCGGCCTCGACGTGGCGGTCGCAACAGTTGTACGCGGCGTTCAGGGTGCCGTCGACGTACCACTTCGCGAAGGGCGGGTTGGACCAGTCGAGGGTCTCGGTGGGTGGGGTACCCCAGGTGAGGCGCTCGGCCTGTTTCGCCCAGAACGCCACCCGGTCCTCGGCAGCCTCGGCGTAGGTCGCAGCGGTCACGTTGGCGTGGGCGGCGAGCTCCGCCGGCGGGGGAAAGCGGCGCTCCTCGTGCGAGAGGTTCGACAGCGTCTCTCCTGATGCGTCGGGCGGCATTCCAGTCCTCCTCGTCGAGCTACCTTGGTGTCGCGGCTCACCCTAGTCGGGCCGACCGACGGTCCGACCCCGGCCGTGACCGGCATCGATGACACTTGTCACGTCCAGACAGCGTCGACGGACAGAAGACTCAGTGTCTAGCCGCCCGACCGAGGGAACCTTATGCACAAGCTGGCGAATCTCAGCCTCGCCAACCGGGCGCTGATCGCGCTCGTCACCGTCTTCGTAATGATCTTCGGTGTCATCACGACCACGCAGCTCAAGCAGGAGCTGATCCCCTCGCTCTCGATCCCGACGGCGTTCGTGTCCAGCACCTACCAGGGCGCCTCTCCGCAGGTCGTGGACGAGAAGGTCACGGTGCCGGTCGAGCAGGCCGTGCTCACCGTCAGCGGCTTGGAGAGCACCACCTCGACGTCTCGGGCGGGCAGTTCGCAGGTAGTCGTGAACTTCAAGTACGGCACCAACATGGCCAACGCGCAGCAACAGCTGCAGGCGGCGGTCGGCCGGCTCGGACCCGTGCTCCCCGACGGGGTCGACGCCCAAGTGGTGACCGGCAGCCTGGACGACTTCCCGGTGCAGGTGCTGAGCGTCACCTCGAGCCTGTCCACCCGGACGTTGGCGGACCGGTTGACCACCATCGCGCAGCCCGAGCTGCAGAAGATCGACGGGGTCCGCAGCGTCGGCCTGTCCGGGGCGCCGGTCCGCCGGGTACTCGTCCGGCTCGACCTCGACAAGCTGAGCAAGGCCGGGCTGTCGGCCCAGGCTGTCACCCAGACCCTGCAGACGGCGGGCTCGGTCGCCTCCGGTGGCAACCTGGCGCAGGACGACCGGACGATCACCGTCAACGTGGGTCAACGGTTGACCTCGGCCGAGGACGTCGCTGCGCTGCCCCTGGTGAACGCGGCGGGAAAGTCCTACCCGCTCTCCGACGTGGCGAGCGTCACGGATCAGGACGCCCCCGCGACCTCGATCTCGCGCACCGACGGCAAGCCCAGCCTGACCCTGGCGGTGACCAAGACCCCCGAGGGCAACACCGTCGAGGTGAGCAACGCGGTCAAGGACGCCCTGCCCGACCTCGCCAAGCGGCTCGGTGGTGACGTGGTCTTCACGCCCGTCTTCGACCAGGCGCCCTTCATCACCCAGTCGATCGACGACCTGACCACCGAAGGTGGGCTGGGCCTGATCATGGCGGTGCTCGTGATCTTGCTCTTCCTGCTGTCGGTCCGCTCGACCCTGGTCACCGCGATCTCCATCCCGGTGTCGGTGCTGATCACCATGATCGGCCTGCGGGTCGGCGGCTACTCGCTCAACATCCTCACGCTCGGGGCCTTGACCATCGCGGTCGGTCGGGTGGTGGACGACTCGATCGTGGTGATCGAGAACATCAAGCGACACCTGTCCTACGGCGAGGAGAAGCGCACCGCCATCCTCACCGCGGTCCGCGAGGTCGCTGCCGCCGTCACCGCCGCGACGATCACCACGGTGGCGGTCTTCTTGCCCATCGGGCTCGTCGGCGGCCAGGTCGGAGAGCTCTTCCGGCCCTTCGCGGTCACCGTCGGTCTGGCCCTGGTGTCGTCGCTGCTCGTCTCGCTGACCATCGTCCCGGTGCTCGCCTTCTGGTTCCTGCCGTCGCCGCGGGGGATCGTCGACCCCGTCGTCGTCCGCGACCGGGCCGAGGCGAGGGAGCGTCGAAGCTGGCTGCAACGTGGCTACGTCCCGATCATCCGGTCGGCCGTCCGGCACCCGGTGGTCACCCTGCTGATCGGGCTGGTCGTGCTCGGCGGCACCGGTGCGCTGGCCCCGTACCTGCAGACGAACTTCCTCGGCTCCAGCGGCCAGAACACGTTGACGGTGACCGAGACCTTCAAGCCGGCGCTGAGTCTGGACGAGCGGTCCGCCCAGGCCGCCCAGGTCGAGAAGGCGCTCGAGAGTGTCGGGGGCGTGACGACGGTGCAGACCACCGTCGGCAGCAACGGCGGATCTGAGGCGGTGTTCACCGGTCAGTCGAGCGCGACGGCACAGTTCGCCCTGACGACCGATCCCGACGGTGACCAGGGCGCGATCGAGAACGACGTCCGGACAGCGGTGGGTCGGCTGAGTGGGCTCGGGGACCTCAGCGTCAGCGCGACCCAGGGCGGCGGCTTTGGAGGGTCCACGGTCGAGGTCAACGTCTTCGGGCCCGACGACAAGACGCTGACCACAGCGACCGAGGCCGTGCTCGCCCGGATGAAAGCTGTGCCCGGGGTGACCGACGTGACCTCCTCGCTCGCTGCGGACCAGCCGACCATCCAGGTCAGCGTCGACCGGGCCGAGGCGGCGAAGTACGCGCTCAGCGAGGCCGACGTCGCCCAGCAGCTCCGCGGGGTGCTCGCCCCGGCGCAGGTCAGCTCGATCGAGACCGGCGGGACCACCCAAAACGTGGTGCTGACCACCGGTGACGCTCCGGTCGGGCTGGCCGAGCTCCGCAAGGCGAAGATCAACGGGACGAAGGTGGTTACGCGTACGGCGACCACGCCGACCCGGCCGGGCCAGCCGAGCGTGCCCGGGACACCCGTCACCAGCCAGGAACCGACCGAGGTCGCGCTCGGGGACATCGCCACGGTGACGGAGAAGAACGTCGCCACGACGGTGGCGCGCAACGACGGGCAGCGCAGTGCGACCGTGTCGTTGACCCCGACCGAGGACAACCTCCGCACGGTGAACGCCGACGTGACCTCTGCCCTGGCGGCGATGTCGCTGCCCCCGGGAGCCACCACCGAACTGGGCGGCGTCTCGGCCGACCAGAGCAACGCCTTCGGACAACTGGGGCTCGCGCTGCTGGTCGCGGTGGCGATCGTCTACGTGGTGATGGTCGCGACCTTCAAGAGCCTGATCCAGCCGGCCATCCTGCTCGTCTCGGTGCCGTTCGCCGCGACCGGGGCCCTGATCGCGCTGCTGGTCACCGGAACGCCGCTGGGGGTACCGTCGCTGATCGGACTGCTGATGCTGGTCGGCATCGTGGTGACCAACGCGATCGTGTTGATCGACCTGGTCAACACCTACCGGCACCAGGGGCAGACGATCAGCGATGCCCTGATCAACGGTGCCCGGCAGCGGCTCCGCCCGATCCTGATGACGGCGGTGGCGACGATTCTCGCCCTGACCCCGATGGCGTTGGGGCTGACCGGCGGCGGGGTGTTCATCTCCCAGCCGCTGGCCATCGTGGTGATGGGTGGCCTGATCTCCTCGACCCTGCTGACCCTGATCCTGGTCCCGGTGCTCTACGAGCTGATCGAGCGGGGCAAGGAGCGAGCCCATGATCGTCGGGAACGCCGGCGGTCCGTCCAGGGCGTCCGACCGACCACCCCGGTGAGCCCCAGTGACGTGGACCAGCCGGTGCCGGTGGGTCCGCGGCACGCGGCGCGCTGAACCAGCCGGGCCGGAGGGTGATCAACACGCCTAATGGCTGGTCGCCTTCTCCGCCCCGGCTCCGGTGAGCGAGCGGACGTTCAGCTCGTCGTAGCGCTCGACGCTGCCCGGGTCGGAGCTGAGTAAGGTACCGAGGACGCCGCACAGGAAGCCGATCGGGATCGACACCAGTCCGGGATTGTTGAGCGGGAACCAGGCCCAGTCGGAGTTCGGCAGCATCGACGACGGTGACCCCGAAACGACCGGGGAGAAGAAGACCAGG